>NZ_JBEZYD010000013.1:0-260883 GCF_040638335.1 Nonomuraea sp. NPDC026600 | reverse complement strand
TCCCGGTAGACGACCGGGTTGATAGGCCGGAGGTGGAAGCACGGTAACGTGTGGAGCTGACCGGTACTAATAGGCCGAGGACTTGACCACAAAGCATTCTTGCTCGCGTCCACTATGTAATTCTGAGACAGCAAACAGATGGGTTTTTCGTCTGCTTGTTTGTTTCACAGGGTTACGGCGGTTATGGCGGGAAGGAAACACCCGGTTACATTCCGAACCCGGAAGTTAAGCTTCTCAGCGCCGATGGTACTGCACTCGGGAGGGTGTGGGAGAGTAGGTCACCGCCGGACAATCTTTGGTTCGGGAAGGGCTCCACGCATATGCGTGGGGCCCTTTCTGCGTTTATGGGGTTAAGGGAGTGGCTGGAGGCTCACCGCCTGCTCTGGTCGCCAGAAACGGCGCGCGGTTACACCAGCGCCCAGTGGTGGGCCTTTCTCCAGATCCGCAGGTCGGTGTTCGGCGGCGACCGGATCTACCGCGAGGGGCTGCCGGACGAGGAGGAGGCCGTGACGGCGTTCGCGACATGATGTCGGGCCGCTACTCCGCCCGTGTCCCCGTCCGGATCGGCTGCGCCGTCCTCTGATCGCCCGACTGAGCGGGGCCGGCCTGGTGCGTCCAGGCCGGCCCCGCGGCATGTACCGCTTGTCCGCCGACAGGTCAGATCCGTGTGCTCACCCGGGAATCGCGCCGCGGATGCGCGCGTACACCTCGATCTCGATGCGCATCCGGGGATCGGAGAGGCCGCACACGAGCATCGTCGCCGCCGGGCGGATCTCGCCGAAGTGGCGGCGTAGGGTCGGCCAGCACGGCTCGAAGTCCTCCCGATCGGGTAGCAGGTAGCGGACCCGGACAACGTCGGCGAACGTACAGCCTGCCTCGGTCAGCGCTGATCCGATGTTGCGCAGGCACTGTTCGGCCTGTTCGACCACGTCGGCGGAGATCGTCATGGTCGCGTAGTCGAACCCGGTGGTCCCCGAGACGTGGACCCAGTCGCCGTCCACCACGGCCCGGGCATATCCGATCTGCTCCTCGAAAGTGGAGCCGCTCAAGATCGCGCGTCGTTCTGTCATACGGGGAACGGTAGGCAACCTGCGGTGATATGTCTAAGACGCTGCCACTGATGATGTGATATCTCTGCGCGTATGGAACGCCCTCAGCTCGCGCTGCATCAGCTCTACGCGTTCGCCGTTCTGGCCGAGGAACTGCACTTCGGGCGCGCCGCCATCCGGCTGGGTGTCGCGCAGCCGCCGCTGAGCCAGCAGATCAGGCGGCTGGAGGAGAGGGTCGGGCATCCGCTGTTCGAGCGTGGTCCCGGAGGGGTCGTCCTGACGTCGGCGGGTCACGAACTGCTGCCCGCCGCCCAGCGTGCGCTCGGCGAGATCGCGGATGGGCTGGAGGCGGCGCGACGTGTCGGCGGGGGAGTGGCCGGTCGTATCCGGGTCGGGTTCGCGGCGTCGCTCGCGCTGACCATCCTGCCGGGAATGCTGCGCGCCTACCGTGACCGCTATCCCGAGGTCGAGATGGAGATCAGGGAGATGACGACGGCTCCCCAGGCGGCCGCGCTCCTGGAGCGTTCGATCGACGTCGGGCTCCTGCGGGAACCGCCTGACGATCCGGGGCTGGGCGCCGAGCCGGTGTTCTCGGAGGAGTTCGTGGCGGTTCTGCCGGTTGGTCATGTTCTCGCCGGTCGGCGGGTCGTTCCGGTCGCGGCGCTGGCGGCGGAGCCGTTCGTGCTGCTGAACCGTGCGGCGGGGCCGACGGTGCACGATCGGATCGTCGGTCTGTGCCGGTCGGCGGGGTTCGAGCCGCGCATCGGTCAGCACGCGGTGGAGTGGGCGACGGTCTCCGCGCTTGTCGAGGCGGGGCTCGGGGTGTCCCTCGCCCCGGCGAGTGTGCGCCGGATCCGGCTCAAAGGGGTGGCCTATCGCCGGATCGAGCCGGACAGCGCGCGCACCACGGTCGCGATGTGCTGGCGACTAGGTGATGAAAACCCGCTGGTCGCGCGCTTTCTGGAGGTTGGTCGCAGGCTTTCCGGAGGCGGGCAGGGCCGCCCACGCACGTCCTTGGCGCCCGGCAACGCGCTGGCGGACCGCTCCGCGGGCTGATCAAGCTGGGACAAAGCCGCCCACCGCCGACAAGATTTGGGCCGGGGTGGGCGGCAACGACGGCTACTTCGGCAGCGCGTCCATCGTGGGGACGACTACTTCGGCAGTACCAGCAGCGCGTCGCCGACCCCGCGCTCCACGCCGTCGGACGGCCGGTTGACGAGCTTGTTGCCCACCACCATCGCGGTGGACCCGCCGCCGTCCAGGTTGACCGCCTGCTTGGCGCCCAGCCAGCGCATGAACTGGGCCGCCTCGATGAAGCTGGCTCCCACCGTCACGCCGGGCTGCCGTCCGTCGATGGTCGCCAGGATCAGGCTGCCGTTGCGCGTGGTGCCCAGCAGCGTGCGCGGGTGGCGGCGGAGGATCATGTTCACGGAGTCCTGGCCGTCAAGCTTGGCAGTGATCTTGACGTGCCCGTTCCTGACCAGGCCGACATTGCCCCCGATCACCCCCAGGTCGGGCGTCAGCTTGAGCGCCTTGCCGGTCCGTACGTCCACGACCTTGGTGTCGACCTTGACGGTCACGCCTTCGGCCGCGTGCGCGTTCAGCCACTCGGCGGCGACACCGGCGACACCGTGCAGGACCCGCGTCCCCGCCGCCACCGCGGCGCCCGGCGCGCGCAGCGCCACGACCTTGCCGTTGGCGTCGAGCACCGCGTCGGCGCCGTTGTCCGTGGGCGTCTTGGCGCCGTACTCCTCGGTGTAGAGGACCAGCTCGTCCGCCGCCGCGGCGCGGTTGACGCCGTTGACCGCCAGCTTCTGGCCGTCCTGCGCGATCGCGGTGACGGTCGACTTGAGTTCGGTGATGCGGGCCGTACGGCCCTTGAGGACGACGGCGGAGCGGCCCGGCACGGCCTCGCTGAGCAGCCTGCCGCCGACCACCGAGATGCCGACCGGCTCGCCGCGCAGGTTCTTGGCGGTGTGGATGTTGAAGAAGCCGCCGTTCACCGCCGCGAGCGCCTGGGCGGTCTTGGCCATCGAGGAGACGGTCTCGCGCTTGGCGACGCTGGTGCCGAGCGTGGCGCCGTACGAGCCGCGGAACGTCCTGGCGTCGATCATGACCACCTTGACGTCCCAGGGGCCGGTGGTCTTCATGCCGTCGTCGCCGAGGTAGTCGACCTTAACCTTCAGCCCGGCGTCCTTGAGCTTCTTGGCCGTCTCGGCGGCCTTGTCCTTCTCCTCGAGCTTCCACAGTCCGACCCGCACCATGTAGACGGTCTGGGCGGCGGCGTCGGCGACCTGCGGCCGCACGACCTTCTGCAGGCTCGCCGTCTCGCCCGCGGCCTCGACCTCGGCGACCTTCGCCTCGGCCGTCTGCTGCATGCCGTAGTCGCGGCCGCTCGGCATCAGCACCGTGACGGTGTAGCCGTCGGTCGACGTACCCGACTTCACGTCCCAGAAGTCGATGCCCGGCGCCACGCTGGTCATCGTCTTGGTCGGTACGGCCGGCACGCCCAAGGGGAACTTGGCCGAGGGGAACGACACCGAAACCCGCTCGGCGGCTGCGACGGGTACGGCCGTCCCAGTAAGGACCGTGGCCATCGAAAGGCCGATGGCGAGGGTGCGTCGAGACATGAAAACTCCAGAGGGCGGACAAAGGGACCGCCCTATCCTGGCGAGATCATGGTCGTGGAGGCAGGCAAACACGCTAAACGGTCGGAGAGGTTACAAGATTGACATCCCTCGGGAGGTTTTCCTGCGCGCGCTGTGGGGGCGGCGTTACCGTGCGGTAGGCCGCGATCTGCGCGGCCTACCAGTCCGAGAGGCAGCCGTTATGGGGCTGAGCATCCTCCTTGTGATCATCGCGAGCGTGGTTCTGGGGTTCATCCTGGGCGCGTTCGTCACCCGTCCTCGCGGGTGGGTGAGGTACGCCCACCTCGAGGACCGTTCCCGCGCCGATGTGACGCGTGATCCTCACGAGTGAGCACGAGCCGGCGCAAGCCGCACAGCTTCTGGGTTCTGTGCGGCTTGCGCCTACAATGAGCGTCATGACACGCGTCAGCATGTGGTGGCGGCCGACAGACGGCCGCTGATCTCCGCATGCGCGGGCCGTCCTCAGGACGGGCCCGGCGCGGGTTCTTTCTTCAGGACGGCATGACCTGAGGAAAGGAACCCGTGATGAACCACGTCGTGCTCACCGGAGACCGCCCGACCGGGCCGCTCCATCTGGGCCACTACTTCGGCACGCTGGCCAACCGCGTCGCCCTGCAGGACGTCCACCCGATGTACGTGCTGGTCGCCGACTACCAGGTGATCACCGACAGGGATCTGCCGGGCGCGATCCAGCGCAACATCGCCGCCATGCTCCTCGACTACCTGGCCGTCGGGCTCGACCCCGCGAAGGTGACGATCTTCCAGCACAGCGCGATTCCCGAGCTGAACCAGCTGCTGCTGCCGTTCCTCAGCCTGGTGTCGGTGGCCGAGCTGGGTCGTAACCCGACCGTCAAGGACGAGATCGCGCACAGTACGCAGCAAGCGGTCAACGGCCTGATGTTCACCTATCCGGTGCATCAGGCGGCCGACATCCTGTTCTGCAAGGGCACGCTGGTGCCGGTCGGCAAGGACCAGCTCCCGCATGTTGAGGTGACGCGGCTGGTGGCGCGGCGCTTCAACGAGCGCTACGGTCCCGTCTTCCCGGTGCCGGAGGCCATGCTGGGTGTCCATCCGCTGCTCAAGGGCCTCGACGGCGGCAAGATGAGCAAGAGCCGGGGCAACGCCGTAGCCCTGTCCGCCACCGAGGACGAGACGGCCGCGCTGATCCGCGGCGCCCGCACCGACGCGGACCGGCTCATCACCTTCGACGAGACGAACCGGCCGGAGGTGTCGAACCTGCTCACGCTGGCCGGCCTCTGCCTCGGCCGTCCACCCGAGTCCATCGCCGACGAGATCGGGAACGGCGGCGCCGCCGCGCTGAAACGGCTGGTAACCGAGGCGGTCAACGAGTTCCTGCGACCGATCAGGAGGCGCCGCCGCGAGTACTCGGAGGCCGACGCCAGGCAGGTGCTGAGTGACGGCAACGAGCGCGCCCGCGTGCGGGCGATCGTCACCCTCGGGGAGGTGCGGGCCGCGATGGGCTTCTAACGGGAGCAGAGGGGCTTCTGGCGGGGAGCTCTGGCGATGGCCAGCTCCATGGCCGGGGATCTCAGGGGGCGGCGGTGGCGCGGCCTGGTGAAGCCCGCCTCCCGGAGCAGGCGGGCCACCTCCTTGTAGCCGCGGATCCTGCCGCCGCCCGCCACCAGGTAGTTGAGGTGGAGCAGGTCGACGAGGGTCCGGCTGGCCCGCCCGGGCATGACGCTGTCGCCGAACTGGTCGCCGATCGCGATCGTGCCGCCGGGGTTGAGCGCCTTGGCCAGCCGCCCCAGCAACGTGACCAGCTCCTGGTCGTCGAGGCAGTGCATGATGTTGAACAGCAGTACCACGTCGTACCCGCCGCCCAGGTCCTCGTCGAGGAACGAGCCGGCCCGCAGCGTCAGCCGGGGGTGGGCGGCGGCCGATTCGAGGGCCTGGGGCAGGTCGATGACGGTGCCCCGCAGCTCCGGGTGCCGGCGCAGCAGTTCCACGCTGTAGCGGGCATGGCTGCCGCCCACGTCGAGCATCCGTGTGGCGCCCGAGGGGACCGGGATGGCCCGCGCGGTGGCGGGAGCCTGGCGGCCGGCCACGGCGGCGGTCCACGCCTGGAACGAGCGCGACAGCTCCGGTTCGCTCTCGGTCAGCGCGTACAGCGAGGTGATCGGTGAGCCGTCACGTACGGTCCTTTCGAGCTGCGGCCAGATCACGCAGGCGGTGCGCTCCCAGAAGTACAGCCCCTCGGCCAGGCAGGCGGGGGAGCCGGTAGTGAGCCAGATCCGCGCCGTGCGGGTCAGCCGGTAGCGGCCGCCTCGCGCGCGCAGGTAGCCGAGTCCGGTCAGGCCGCGCAGCAGCACGTCCGTCGCGTGCCGGTCCAGGCCGAGCGAGCCCGCGAGGTCGGCGGCGGTCGCGGGTCCGCCGCGCAGGGCGTCGAAGAGGCCGAGCCGCATCCCCGCGATCAGCGCGTGCAGGCCCATGACGCCGAAGTAGTCGAGCATCGGGGGCAGGATCGACAGGCGGTGCGCCGCCGCTTCCAGGGGATTGCCGAATAAGGGCACATCGCGACGGTAAGCCGCGAGGGACGGAATTGTTACCTGTTCTCCCTGCGGAACGACTCCAGCGCCAGCAGCGCCACGTGCAGGGACAGGCATGACTCGACGTCGTCCAGGTCGGTGTCGAGGATGCGTTCGAGGCGGCGCAGCCGGTCGTAGAAGGCGGGCCGCGACAGGTGCGCCTTCTGGGCGGCCACGGCCTTGTTGCGTCCCGCGTCCAGGTAGATGCGCAGGATGCGGGTCAGGTCGCCGCCCCGCTGCGCGTCGTGCGCCAGCAGCGGTCCCAGCTCCCGCTCGGCGAACGTCTGCAGCCTGGCGTCGTCGCGCAGCAGGTGGAGCAGCCCGCGCAGCCGCAGGTCGGGCAGCCGGTAGAAGGCCCGGCCGTCGGGCTGGCGGACCGCCACGTCGGCCACCTGCTCGGCTTCGAGGAAGCTGCGCCGTACGTCCCTGATCGACTCCACCACCGAGCCCGAGGCCAGGACGAACGCGGCGCCGGGCTTCCACAGCACGCGCAGCCGTTCGGCGAGCGCGGTCAGCGCGGGCTCGGCGCCCGAGCGTGGCGGCAGGGGGAGCAGGACGCCGATCCGGTCCTGGTCGAGCGCGCCCACGAGGGCGGGCAGCCGGGCGTCGCGGCAGGCGGCGGCGGTGGCCTCGGCCAGCTCGCCGAGCTGCGCCTGCCCGTCGAGGGCCTGCTCGATGGGGTCGGTCGGGCGGATGACGACGCTGACCAGCTTGCGCCCGGTGAGCGGCACGCCCACGGCGCGGGCGCGGGCGGCGGCCTCGTCCGGATCGGCGTAGGCGTGCGTGAGGATGCCGGTGATGATCGTGCCGTGCGCCTGGCGTTCCAGGGACTCCTGGTGGCGTTCGAGCAGGCGGCCCAGGGCGAGCGTGGTGGCGGCGCGCTCGGCGAGCACCAGGTCACGGGGCGACGGCGGGCTCTCGCAGAGCAGGATCAACCTGCCCCAATCCTGCCCGCGCGCGCCGACCGTGGTGACCAGCCAGCCGGAGGCGGCGTCGTAGGCGGTCCGCTCGGCCGGCGCGACCGCGCGTGACCTGGTCTCCCATCCGGCCAGCAGCGCGCCGGTGTCGCGGCCCGCGGACTCGCAGGCCAGCACCTGGTGGGCGAGGTTCTCCAGCAGGACCGGGCGGTTCGACAGCCGGGCCACCTGGGCGAGCACCTCGGCGGGCGAGGCGCCCTCGACGGAGAGCTCGGTGAAGACCTCGTGCAGTTGCTCGGAGGCCCGCAGCTCCTCCAGCTGGATGTCGATGATCCGCGCGTGCACGGACTCGGTGATCTGCACGAACGGCGTCTCGCGGGTCAGCACGATCAGCGGCAGGCCGTGCTCCTCGGCCGACTTGACGACCTCGCCGGGCAGCTCGCCGACGAACCTGCGGCCCAGCTCGACGATCAGCCCGGAGGCGCCGACAGCCGAAAGCTCGCCGATGTAGTCGGCGAGCTTCTGGGGGTCCTCGGGCAGGGCCACCCCCGTGGTGAGCACCAGCTCTCCGCCGCGCAGCAGGTGGGCGATGTCGGCGATCTCGCCGACGTGCACCCAGCGCACCTTGGTGTCCAGGCGGTCGCCGCCCGCGACCACGCGCGGGCTTCCGCGGCGGACGGTGTCCAGCGCGAGGACGTCGGCGATGGTGGGCAGCACGCGCCCGAGCCTAGCCGATCAGCCTGTAAGATCGGATAGGCACCCATTTACAGACTGCTGATCACGAGCCCAGTTCGTCCTCTCTGAACTCCCGGACGGGCTGCTGCACCCGCAGTTCCACCCGCCGGATCTTGCCGGAGATGGTCTTCGGCAGCTCGCCGAACTCCAGCCTGCGCACCCGCTTGTACGGGGCCAGCTCACGCCGCGAGTGCTCGAAGATCGAGCGGGCCGTCGCCTCGTCGGCCTCGAACCCGGGCGCCAGCGTCACATAAGCCTTGGGCACCGCCAGGCGCACCGGATCGGGCGCGGGCACCACGGCCGCCTCCGCCACGGCCTCATGCTCCAGAAGGACGCTCTCCAGCTCGAACGGCGAGATGCGGTAGTCGGAGGCTTTGAAGACGTCGTCGGTCCGGCCGACGTAGGTGATGTAACCGTCGGCGTCACGGGTCGCGACGTCGCCCGTGTGGTAGTGCCCACCCCTCATCGCATCACTAGATCCACCGACATATCCGGACATGAGGCCGAGGGGGCGGCCGGCCAGCGGCAGGCAGATCTCCCCGTCGTCGCCCGCCTCGCCGGTGATCGGGTCGAGCAGCACGATGTCGTAGCCGGGCAGTGGCCGGCCCATGGACCCCGGCTTGACCGGCTCGCCGGGCACGTTGCCCACCTGGGCGGTGGTCTCGGTCTGGCCGTAGCCGTCCCTGATCGTCAGCCCCCACGCCTTGGCGACCTGGTCGATGATCTCCGGGTTGAGCGGCTCGCCCGCGGCGACGGCCGTGCGCAGCGGCAGCCGCCACGCCGCCAGGTCCTCCTGGATGAGCATCCGCCACACGGTCGGCGGCGCGCAGAACGTGGTGACCCGCTCGTCGCGCAGCACCTCCAGCAGCGCCACGGCGGAGAAGCGCTGGTAGTCGTGGATCAGCACGGTGGCACCCGCGTTCCACGGCGCGAACACGTTGCTCCACGCGTGCTTGGCCCAGCCGGGCGAGGACACGTTGAGGTGCACGTCGCCGGGCCTGAGCCCGATCCAGAACATGGTCGACAGGTGGCCCGCCGGATAGGAGGCGTGCGTGTGCTCGACCAGCTTGGGCTGCGAGGTCGTACCCGAGGTGAAGTAGAGCAGCAGCGTGTCGCCGGCCCTGGTCGGGCCGTCGGGGACGAAGTGCTCGGCCGCCTCGCGGGACTCGGCGTAGGGCAGCCAGCCGTACGCGTCGCCGACCGCGATCCTGGTGTAGCCGCCGTCGTCGAACTTGCCCGCGTCGGAGGCGTTCGCGATCACGTGCGAGACGCCGCCGCGTTCGACGCGCTCGACGATGTCCTTGGCGGTCAGCAACGTGGTCGCCGGGATGATGACCGCGCCCAGCTTCATGGCGGCCAGCAGCGACTCCCACAGCTCGGCCTGGTTGCCCAGCATGAGCAGGATGCGATCGCCGCGCTGTACGCCCTGCTCGCGCAGCCAGTTCGCGACCTGGTTGGAGCGGGCGGACAGCTCGGCGAACGTGTAGGAGACCGTGCCGACGATCTTCAATGCGACCGCGTCGGGGGTCTCGGCGGCCAGCACGCCGTCGAACCAGTCGAGCGCCCAGTTGAAGTCCGTCAGCTCCGGCCAGCGGAACTCGCGGCGGGCCGTCGGATAGTCGGCTCCGAGAAGGAGGTCGCGTGCGGCGCGGAAATCGCTCATGCCCCGGATCCTGCTACGTCCCCAGCCGTCTCTCAAGGCCGTCGAGCACCGACACGAGGCCGAAGTCGAAGCCCACCTCGCGCATCACCTGCGGATCTTCGTCGTGGTCGGAGACGGCCAAGCGCTCCATGAGCTCGGGATGGCCCGCCGCCACCCGCTTGACCGACTCCCGCAGCTCGTCGAGTTCGTAGTCGTGGCCCACGGAGGAGTTCCAGGCCACCTCCGGAATCGTGTAGCCGAAGACGTACGCGGTGAGCGTGGCGTTGGCGTAGTCGATGTCCAGGCCGCGGAACCCGGCCGTCTTGAAGGCCCGGCACATCCGCTCGGTGAACGCGAGCGCGTTCGGCCCGAACGCGGGCACCCGCCCTATGAGGTCGGCCGACCAGGGGTGGCTCAGGATCACTTGCCGCATACTGTGGGCCATGACGGAGGCGACCTCGCGCCAGTGCGCCTCCTCGGGGATGGGAGCCGACAGCTCGGCCCAGATCGCGTCGTAGGCCAGCTCCAGCAGTTCGTCCTTGTTGGCCACGTACCAGTAGAGGCTGGTCGCGCCCGCCATGAGCTTGGCCCCGAGCTTGCGCATGCTCAGCCCGGCGAGCCCCTCGGCGTCGAGCAGCTCGAGGGCGGCCCTGACGATCTCCTCGCGGTTGCGCCCGGGGCTCGTGGGCTTGCGCGGCTCGCGAAGCCACACGGAGGTGAACTGCTTGGCCGTCATTTCCCCAGGATAAATCCACTCGCACACTGTGCGAGGCATCTAGTACGGTGTGCGAGTGGAATCGAACACTGTACGAGATCCCCGTCGTTGGTGGATCCTCGTCGTCCTCTGTCTCTCGCTGCTCGTGCTGGTCGTGGACAACACCGTCCTCAACCTGGCCATCCCCAAGCTGATCAGGGATCTTGGAGCGACCCCTGGCGACATCCAGTGGATACTCGACGCGTACGTGCTGGCCTTCGCCGGACTGTTGCTGACCGCGGGAAGCCTGTCCGACCGGTTCGGGCGCAGGCGCTTCCTGATCATCGGGCTGGCGTTCTTCGGCGGCGCGTCGCTGCTGGCCGTGCTCTCGACGGAGCCGTGGCAGCTCATCGGCTCGCGGGCCCTCATGGGCATCGGCGGGTCGGTCCTGATGCCGTCCACGCTGTCCATCCTGATGACCGTCTTCGACGCCGACGAGCGGCGCAAGGCCATGGCCGCGTGGAGCGCCGTCGCCATGGTGGGCGTGATCGCGGGGCCCACCCTGGGCGGCTTCCTGCTCGACCACTATTGGTGGGGCTCGGTCTTCCTGCTGAACATCCCCATCGCGGCCGTCGCGATCATCGCCGCCCTGACGCTGATGCCCGAGACCCGCAGCGCCGGGCGGCAGATCGACCCCGTGGGCGTCCTGCTGTCGATCGTCGGGCTGACGGCGGCCGTGTACGTCATCATCGAGCGCGAGTGGAACCCGGTCGGCATCGCGATCGCCGTGGCCTTCCTCGGCGCCTTCGTCTTCTGGGAGCGGCGCTCGGAGCACCCGATGCTGCCGCTGGAGCTGTACAAGAACCGCAACTTCAGTGGGGCGTCGTTCTCGATCCTGCTGATGTCGTTCGGGGCCGGGGCCGTGATGCTGATGCTGACCCAGTACCTGCAGTTCGTGCTGGGATACGGGCCCATGCAGGCGGGCTTGGCGCTGCTGCCGTACGCGATCGCGGCGGCGCTCTTCAACGGGCTCGGCGCCGCGCTCGGGCAGAAGGTCAGCAACCGGACGCTGATCGCCGCGGGGCTGGTGGTCATGGCCGGTGGGTTCGTCGTGCTCGCCACGACCTCCGGGTATGTGCCGCTGCTCACCGGCCTGCTGGTCATGGGGGTGGGCGGTGGTCTCGCCGGTCCCGCGGCCTACGCCTCGCTGATGGGGGCGATCCCCGTCGAGCACGCGGGCGTCGGATCCGCGCTGAACGACACGGTGCTGCAGGTCGGTATGGCCATGAGCATCGCCATCCTGGGCAGCGTGCTGGCCGGGGTGTTCACCTCGTCCATGCCCGCCGGCGTGCCCGAGGCCGCCAAGGAGTCGATCGGCGCGGCCTTCGCGATGGGCTTCGCGGAGCCCGCCAAGTCGGCCTTCACCGACGCGGTGCACTTCGGGTCGTGGGTGGGGGGCGCGTTCTGCGTGGCGGCCGCGCTGCTCGCGCTGGTGGTGCTCCGAGCACCCGCCCCCGCCGTCGACACCACCTCCGTGGGTACGTGACATCATGTAAGGGGATTTTGTCTCATGTCGACAGGTTGGAGGTGGGTGGCGTGATGACGAACCGGGATACTCGGAGCATGTCGGAGCTTCTCGCCCGCCACCGGGCAGTGATCCCCAACTGGGTGGCACTCAACTACAACGAGCCCATCGAGATCGTCAGCGGTAAGGGCAACCGCGTCGTCGACGCCGATGGCAAGAGCTATCTGGACTTCTTCGCCGGCATCCTCACCAACATGATCGGGTACGACGTGCCCGAGGTGCGCGAAGCCGTCGAGCGCCAGCTCGCCACGGGAGTGGTCCACACCAGCACGGTCTACCTGCTGCGCGGCCAGATCGAGCTGGCCGAGAAGATCGCCAGGCTCTCCGGCATCCCCGATGCCAAGGTCTTCTTCACCAACTCCGGCACCGAGGCGAACGAGACCGCGCTGCTGCTGGCTACGTACGCGCGCAAGAGCGACCAGGTGCTCGCCATGCGGCAGAGCTACCACGGCCGCAGCTTCGGCGCGATCAGCGTCACGTCCAACCGGTCGTGGAAGAACAACTCGCTCTCCCCGCTGAACGTGCACTTCCTGCACGGCGCCGACCGGCAGCTCACCCAGTTCAAGGGGCTTTCGGACGCCGACTACATCGCGGCCTGCGTCGACGACCTGCGCCACGTGCTGGCCACGGCCGTCTCCAACGACGTGGCGGCGCTGATCGCCGAGCCGATCCAGGGCGTGGGCGGGTTCACGATGGCCCCCGACGGGCTGTTCGCCGCCTACAAGGAGGTCCTCGACGAGCAGGGCATCCTGTTCATCTCCGACGAGGTGCAGACCGGCTGGGGCCGCACCGGCAGCGCGTTCTTCGGCATCCAGAACCACGGCGTGACGCCCGACATGATGACGTTCGCCAAGGGGCTGGGCAACGGGTTCGCGGTCGGCGGCATCGTGGCCCGCGGCGACCTCATGGACAGCCTGCCCGCCGTGGGCCTGGCCACGTTCGGCGGCAACCCGATCTCCATGGCCGCCGCCAACGCTACGCTCGACTACGTGCTCGACCACGATCTCCAGGCCAACGCCGCCAGGACCGGCAAGATCATCATCGACGGCCTGCGCGCGGCGGCCGAGCGGCTGCCGATCATGCGGGACGTGCGCGGCAAGGGCCTGATGTTCGCCGTCGAGCTGGAGAGCCCCGCGCAGGCCGCGCGGTTCATGGAGGAGAGCAAGAAGGCGGGCCTGCTCGCGGGCAAGGGCGGCCTGTACGGCACCGCCATCCGCATGGCGCCGCCGCTCACCCTCACGGTGGACGAGGCTGCGGAGGGCCTGAGCATCATCGTGCACGCACTGGAAGTCATCAACGCAGAGGCAATGCAGTGAAGTCTGTCAAGCACTGGATCAACGGAGCTCTCGCGGACGGCGACGGCCGGACACAGGAGATCTTCGACCCGGCGACCGGCGAGGTCAGCGGGCACGTCGCGCTGGCGTCGGCCGCCGACGTCGACGCGGCCGTGGCCGCCGCCGTGGCGGCCTTCCCCGCGTGGCGTGACGCGTCGCTGACCAGGCGGGCGGGGGTGCTGTTCCGCTTCCGCGAGCTGATGTACGCCCACCGCGACGAACTGGCCGCGCTCATCTCGGCCGAGCACGGCAAGGTGCACTCCGACGCGCTCGGCGAGGTCGCCAGGGGCCTGGAGGTCGTGGAGTTCGCCTGCGGGATCCCGCACCTGCTCAAGGGCGGCTTCTCCGAGGGCGTCTCGACCCGGGTCGACTCCTACTCGCTGCGCCAGCCGCTCGGCGTGGTGGCCGGCATCACGCCGTTCAACTTCCCGGCCATGGTGCCGATGTGGATGTACCCGATCGCGATCGCCTGCGGCAACGCGTTCGTGCTCAAGCCGTCGGAGAAGGACCCGTCCGCGTCGCTGCTCATGGGACGGCTCTGGCAGGAGGCCGGGCTGCCCGACGGCGTCTTCAACGTCGTACAGGGCGACAAGGTCGCCGTCGACCGGCTGCTGGAGCACCCCGACGTGCGCGGCGTCTCCTTCGTCGGCTCGACCCCGATCGCCAGGTACGTCTACGAGACCGGCACGAGCCACGGCAAGCGGGTGCAGGCGCTCGGCGGAGCCAAGAACCACATGCTCGTGCTGCCCGACGCCGACCTCGACCTGGTCGCCGACTCGGCCGTGTCGGCGGGCTTCGGCTCGGCCGGTGAGCGGTGCATGGCGATCTCCGTCGTGCTGGCCGTCGATCCGGTGGGCGACGAGCTCGTCCAGAAGATCGTCGAGCGCGTCGACAAGCTGGTGATCGGCCCGGGTGACGACCCCAAGTCCGAGATGGGGCCGCTCGTCACCAAGGCGCACCGCGACAAGGTCGCCTCCTACCTCGACCTCGGCGTCGAGGAGGGCGCCAAGCTCGTCGTGGACGGGCGCGAGACGACCCTGCTCGGCGGCGCCAAGGCGCTGGAGTCGCCCGGCTTCTGGCTCGGCCCGACCGTGCTCGACCACGTGCCCGCGGGCTCGCGGGTGCACACCGAGGAGATCTTCGGCCCGGTCCTGACGATCGTCCGCGTCGGCTCGTACGAGGAGGGCCTGGAGCTCATCAACGGCGGCGCGTACGGCAACGGCACCGCGATCTTCACCAACGACGGCGGCGCGGCCCGGCGCTTCCAGAACGAGGTCGAGGTCGGCATGATCGGCATCAACGTGCCGATCCCGGTGCCGATGGCGTTCTACAGCTTCGGCGGGTGGAAGGCGTCGCTGTTCGGCGACACGCACGTGCACGGCACCGAGGGCGTCCACTTCTACACCCGGGGCAAGGTCGTCACCTCGCGCTGGCTCGACCCGTCGCACGGCGGCGTGAACCTGGGCTTCCCCACGAACGGGTAACCGATGTCCACCAGGGAGGGATGCGGGCGACGGCCAGGCATCCCTCCCTCTGCGTGCCCGATAAACTCCAGCACACGGACGAGAGGGGCATCGTGGATCGCCGTATACCTGCCATGGCGCTGGCCATGACGGCTCTGGTCGCCAGTGTGGGCGCGGCGGACCCGTCACCGAAGAAGACGCCCAGCTCGAGCCCTACTCCCACCCCTTCGGCGAGTCCGACGCAGGGTGACGGCACACTGCAGATCCTCACCTACCGCGGCTACGCCGAATACGGCGGCACCAGCCCGAGGGTCAACTGGGTGGGCGACTTCGAGAAGACGACCGGCTGCCGCATCGCCCGCCTCGACACCGTGCAGACCGCCGACGACATGGCCCGCGCCGTCGCCACGCGCCCCTACGACGTGGTCTCGGCGGGCCCGGTGCTGGCGGCCGCGATGATCAAGGCCAAGCAGGTGCAGCCCATCGACCCGGCCAAGGTCACCGGTTACGACGACCTCACCAAGCGCTTCCGCGACATGGCCAAGGTGTCGGGCAAGGTCTACGGCGTGCCGTACCTGTGGGGCTACCACGAGTTCCTCTACGACTCGACCAGGGTCAAGAGCGGCGACCTGAAGAAGGTCTTCGCGTCGGATCACGTGTCGCTCAAGGACAGCCCGCTGACCATCGCCGACGCGGCGCTCACCGACAGCAGCGTGGACGACCCCTTCGAGCTGACCGAGAGCCAGCTCGACCGGGCGGTGGCGCTGCTGGGCGAGCACAAGGACCGCACCTACTGGAAGAACCCGCTCGACCTGGTCAAGGGCTTCGCCACGGGCTCGCTCGACTACGCCCAGGCCACGCCGTACTATCGCCTGCTCCTGCAGAGGGCGGGAAAGCCGATCAAGGCGGTCGCCACACGCGAGATGACCGGGTGGCTCGACTCCTGGATGCTCGGCGCGAACATCCCCAACACCGACTGCGCCTACCGCTGGCTGAGCTGGATGGCGGCGGCGCCGGCCCAGCGGGACGCGGCCGCCTGGGTCGGCCTCGCGCCGGCCAACCCCAAGGCGTGCAAGGGGCGGGCCAAGCAGATGTGCGAGGCGTACGGCGCCGACAAGCCGAAGTGGCTCGACCGGGTCGCCTTCGCCGTCCGGCCGCCGGGGGGTTGCGAGGGTTCTGAGGGGGAATGCACTGATTACGACCCCACATGGACCCAACGGTGGGATGCACTGGTGAAGTGAGCGGGGGATGCCAACCCATACGTGACCTGTGCCGCGGGCGCGCCCCGTCCCCCCGCTGGGCCGCGCCTGCAGAGACGCCCCGGGCCTTCCCCCCGCTCCGGGGCGTCTCGCTGTTCCCGGCCGGTCGCGATTTCGACTGAATGGCCAGTCAGCGTAAATTCGACTGAATGACCAGTCAGTGAGTATGTTCGGGCTATGAGAATCCTTCTGGTCGGGGCCGGCGGCGTCGGTTCCGCTGTCGTGTCCATCGCCGCGCGCCGAGATTTCTTCGAACACATCGTGGTCGCCGACTCCCAACAGAGCCGGGCGGCGCGGGCCGTCGACGGCGTGGACGATCCGCGGTTCAGCGCCATCAGGCTCGACGCCGCCGATCGGGCGGGGGTCGAGGCGGCGCTGCGGGAGCACCGGTGTGACGTGCTCTTCAACGCCGTGGATCCGCGGTTCACGATGCCGCTGTTCGAGGCGGCCCTCGCGGCCGGGGCCGACTACCTGGACATGGCGATGTCACTGTCCAGGCCGCACTCCAGCCGGCCGTACGAGCAGCCGGGGGTGAAGCTGGGCGACGAGCAGTTCGCGCGCGACGGCGAGTGGCAGGCGCGGGACCGGCTGGCGCTCGTCGGGATGGGCGTGGAGCCGGGGCTGGCCGACGTGTTCGCCCGCTACGCCGCTGACCACCTGTTCGACGGCATCGACGAGATCGGCGTCAGGGACGGCTCGAACCTGATCGTGGACGGCTACGACTTCGCGCCGACGTTCTCCATCTGGACGACGATCGAGGAGTGCCTGAACCCGCCCGTCATTTGGGAGGACGGAGGGTGGCACACGACCGAGCCGTTCAGCGAGCCCGAGGTGTTCGACTTTCCCGAAGGCATCGGGCCCGTGGAGTGCGTGAACGTCGAGCACGAGGAGGTGCTGCTCGTGCCCCGCTGGATCCCGGCCAGGCGGGTGACGTTCAAGTACGGGCTCGGCGAGGAGTTCATCGGCGTGCTCAAGACCCTGCGCAAGCTCGGGCTGGACAGCGCCGACAAGATCAGGGTGGGCGGTGCCGACGTGGCGCCCCGGGACATGGTGGCGGCGAGCCTGCCCGACCCGGCCACCCTCGGTGACCGGATGCACGGCAAGACCTGCGCGGGCACGTGGGTGAAGGGCACCGGCAAGGACGGCGCTCCCCGCGAGGTCTACCTCTATCACGTGGTCGACAACGCCTGGTCGATGCGCGAGTACGGCTCGCAGGCCGTCGTCTGGCAGACCGCCGTGCACCCCGTCGTCGCGCTGGAGCTGCTGGCGGGCGGCGTCTGGAAGGGCACGGGCGTGCTCGGGCCCGAGGCGTTCGACGCGGTCCCGTTCCTCGACCTGCTGACCGAGTACGGCTCGCCCTGGCGGATCCGCGAGGCCGCCGTCTAGGACGAGCGGCCCCGCGAGCCCGCCGCTCAGCGTGCCGGGAAGGCGACCACCGTGGCCATGGACGCGGGAACGAGTGCTTCGGCGCAGTCGGCGCAGGCCATCGCGGGCGCGTCGTCGGGGAAGCGCCCGACACGCACCCGTGGCCTCGGCCACCTCTTGTGGCAGACGACGCACGCGTCACCGTCGAGCTGCGCGCAGCTCAGGCCATCAGGGTCGAACGTCAACATGTCCCGTGCCGTTCTTGTCGGACCCCAGTTCATCACGCTCCCAGCTGCGGTGGGCCAGTCGTCTACCGGATCCGTTATAACCCCGGTCGCGCTCCTGATCGTCTAGTGGAGCGTCAAGCCCGGGTGAATTCTCTACCCGCTCCACACCCCGTACACCTACAAAAACGGGCATCCAGCCGCAAGCTGGATGCCCGGTTCGTACGCTTTTCCTACAGGCTGGCGAACGCCTTCTCCAGGATGCCGAGACCTTCCTCAAGCAGGTGCTCGGGCATGACCAGCGGCGGCAGGAAACGCAGCACATTGCCGTACGTGCCCGCGGTCAGCACCAGCAGGCCCTCCGCGTGACAGCGCCGGACGACCTCGGCGAGCGCGGCCGGGTTCGGCTCCTTCGTGCCCGGCAGGACCAGTTCGACCGCGATCATCGCGCCACGGCCGCGCACGTCGCCGATCACGTCGAAGCGCTCGCGCATCGCGTGGAGGCGGGGGAGCATGATCTCGCCGATGCGGCGGGCCTTGGCGACCAGGTCCTCCTCGGCGATGGTCTCCAGCACGCCCAGCGCGGCCGCGCAGGCGACCGGGTTGCCGCCGTACGTGCCGCCGAGGCCGCCGGGGTGCACCTTGTCCATGATCTCCGCGCGGCCGGTGACGGCGGCGAGCGGAAGGCCGCCCGCGATGCCCTTGGCGGTGGTGATGAGGTCGGGCACGATGCCCTCGTCCTCGCAGGCGAACAGGTGGCCGGTGCGGGCGAAGCCGGTCTGCACCTCGTCGGCGACGAACACGATGCCGTTCTCCCGGCAGAACTCGGCGATCCTCGGCAGGAAGCCCTTGGCCGGCTCGATGAACCCGCCCTCGCCGGCGATCGGCTCGATCACCACGGCGGCGACGTTCTCCGCGCCTATCTGCTTGTTGATCATGTCGATGGCCTGCGCGGCGGCCTCCTCCGCGCAGTTCTCCGGACCCGTCGGCCAGCGGTACGGGTAGGCCAGCGGCACCCGGTACACCTCCGGCGCGAACGGGCCGAAGCCCTGCTTGTAGGGCATGTTCTTGGCCGTCAGCGTCATGGTCAGCAACGTGCGGCCGTGGTAGCCGTGGTCGAACACGACGACCGCCGGGCGGCCCGTGGCGTACCTGGCGATCTTGACGGCGTTCTCGACGGCCTCGGCGCCGGTGTTCAGCAGGACCGTGCGCTTCTCGTGGTCGCCGGGGGTCAGCTCGTTGAGCTTCTCGCAGATCTGCACGTACGACTCGTACGGGGCGACCATGAAACAGGTGTGGGTGAAGTCGGCGACCTGCTTCTGGACCCGCTCGACCACCCTGGGGGCGGCGTTGCCGACGCTGGTCACGGCGATGCCGGAGCCGAAGTCGATCAGCGAGTTGCCGTCTGCGTCCTCGATGACGCCACCGCCGGCCCGGGTCACGAACACCGGCAGCACGGTGCCGATGCCCGGCGGCACGGCGGCCTGCTTACGGGCCAGCAACTCCTGCGATTTCGGGCCTGGGATCGCGGTGACGAGACGACGCTCCTGCGGAATGCTCATACTTCTGACGGTACGCCGGGCACCGACCTGGCCCGATGTGTCGATATGGCACACTGGGGATGCCCGTCTTTGCCGGAATGGACAACTCGTATGGCGCCTTCGCTGCGGACCGTGGTGCGACGGACAGGGCTGCGGCCGCTGGTCGGGACCTTGGACTCGGTCGTGCGCTGGGTGGCCGTCAGCGAGCTGGAGGATCCCACGCCCTACCTGGAGGGCGACGAGCTGCTGCTGACCACGGGTATGCGCCTGGAAGGCGACTTTTCCCAGTATGTCGCCCGCCTCGTGGCGCGTGGTGTGGCCGGGCTCGCCCTCGGCGTCGGGCTCTCGCACCAAGAGGTGCCGCCCGCCCTGCTGGAGGCGGCCGCCGCGGCCGGGCTGCCGCTGCTGGAGGTGCCGCGTGAGACGCCGTTCATCGCGGTCGGCAAGGCGGTCAGCGAGCTGCTCGCCGCCGAGCAGTACGAGGAGATCACCCGCGCCTTCGCCGCCCAGGGCCGCCTCACGCGGGCCGCGCTGCGGCCCGAGGGCACGTACGCGGTCATCGACCGGCTGGCCAAGGAGGTCGGCGGCTGGGCCGCGCTGCTGGACGAGAACGCCGAGGTACGGCACGCCACCTGCGGCTCCAAGGCCGAGGCGGCGGCCCGCGAACTGGCCCGCCTGCTCGGCGAGCACGGTGTCTGGCGGGAAGGCGCTCCGAGCGGGCGGGACGGCGCTTCGGGAGGGCGGCAGGGGGCTTCGGGAGGGCGGGAAGGCGCTTCGAGTGGGCGGCTGCCTGCGAGCCTGGCGCTCTCCGGGCCGGACGAGCACGTCGTCGTACAGCCGCTGGGCGGGGGGCCGCGGCCACGTGGGTTCTTCGCCGTCGGGGCGTCCCGGGCGTTCTCGCCCGTCACGCAGACGGTCATCAACGCGGCCGGGTCGCTGCTCACGCTGGCCGTCGAGCAGGGCGGCACGCAGCGGGAGGCCGAGCGCCGGGTCCGCTCGGCCGTCCTGGGGCTGCTGCTGGCCGGTGCGAAGGAGCGGGCACGCGCGGTGCTGGCGCCGCTCGGCGAGCGGCTGCCGGAGGAGCCGGTGGTGGTGCTGGCGATGGCGGGCGACGCGCTCGAAGCGGTGGAGCCCCACGCCTTCACCGCCCGCCTCACCGACCCCGCCCCGGAAGCGTCTGGAGCGGCCGTGGTGGTGGTCGTGGGTGCGGACGAGGCCGAGAAGGTGGCGGCGCTCGTCGGGGGGACCGTCGGGATGAGCTCGGCCGGCGCGTACGGCGAGTTGCGCGGCGCGCTCGACCAGGCCCGGCGGGCGTTCGAGAGCGGCCATGACGGCCTCGTCAGGTTCGCCGACCTCGCCGGGCAGGGGCTGCTGGGCCTGCTCGACCCGGCCACCGCCCAGGCGTTCGCGTCGGCGCTGCTCGCGCCCCTCACCAGGTACGGCTCGCGGCCCGACCTGATCGAGTCGTTGCGCGCCTACCTCGGCAGCAACGGGCACTGGGACGCGGCGGCCCAGCGGCTCGGCATCCACCGCCATACGCTCCGTTACCGCATGAAGCGGGTCACCGAGCTGCTGGGTCGTGATCTGGACGATCCGGGAGTGCGCGCCGAACTCTGGATCGCGCTGGCGGCTACAGCTTCGGCTTCGGCGGGTGCACCAGATAGCAGCAGATCGTCGCCATCGTGACCGCCTCGTAGGTGCGGCCGTCACGCAGGTGACCGCCCCGCTCCAGGCTGATCGCGCCCTGGGCGGCGGCCCACAGCGCGTCGGCGATCTTGCGGGGCTGGGTCGGGATGAGATACCCGGCCGAGATGCAGTCGGCGATCACCCGGTCGAGGATGTTGAGTGCCGCGCGGGCCAAGGTCCTGGCCCGCTCACTGGGTTCGAAGCCGGGGATCGCCCGCTCGAACATCAGGCTGTAGTAGCCGGGCTCGGCCAGGCACGCCTGCCGGTAGGCGGGGCCGAGTGCGGTGAGGTTCTCCAGCGCGTCCCGCCGGTGGGGTACCGCGTCCAGAAACCGCCGGAAGCGCTCGAATCCTTCCAGGTAGAGGGCCTCCGCCAGCCCTTCCCTGTTGCCGAACATCGTGTAGATGACGGTGGTCGTGCAGCCGGCCTCCGTGGCGATTCTGCGCATGGTGAGGCTCTCGGGACCATCGCTGATCAGGAGATTCACCGCGACGTCAAGGAGCTTGGAACGCAGTTCGTCGTGGGTGGCCCGCTCACCGAGCAAGTAGGCGCCTTGGAGCCCGAGTGGCGCCGAGGAGGTCATGGGGCCACGCCTTTCTGCTCGGGGGCCCGCCGCGCTGAGGGACCCGCACACGAGACTTAGCCCGACAGGAGAATGTTCAAACCGCTCTGCATGGTAAACATCCCGAATTAGGTCTACTTCTGTTACATCCTGGGTACGCAAGGGAGGTTGTACTTAACGGTGAGGTCTGGTGGGAGTCTTGTGCACGCTGGTGTACGTCCCCGATCTCCGCCGTGGCATAACGTCGTGAACATGGACGTGCGTACCTTCTGGCTCGCGGGCCGCCCCGCCACCGGAGACTCCGAGCTCACCGTGACCAATCCCCACGACGGTCGCGAGGTCGGCCGCTGTTCCGTGCCGACCGACGGCCAGATCGAGGAGGCCGTCGCGGCCGCTCACGCGGTCGCCGGGCAGGCCGCCGCGCTCCCCGTGCACGTGCGCGCCGAAGCGCTGGCCCACGTCTCGCGCCGCCTCTCGGAGCGGGCCGACGAGATCGCCCACCTGATCACCGCCGAGAACGGCAAGCCGATCTTCTGGGCGCGTGGTGAGGTCTCGCGGGCGATCGCCACGTTCCGCTTCGCCGCCGAGGAGACCCGCCGCTGGTCCGGCGCCGTGCAGCGGCTGGACACCGAGCCCGCCGCCGCCGGCCGCCTGGCGTACGTGTCCCGTGTGCCGTACGGTGCGGTGCTCGCGATCACGCCGTTCAACTTCCCGCTGAACCTGGTGGCCCACAAGGTGGCGCCCGCCATCGCGGTGGGCGCGCCCGTCATCGTCAAGCCCGCGCCCGCCACGCCGCTCACCTCGCTCCTGCTCGGCGAGCTCCTGGCCGAGACCGACCTGCCCGCCGGGATGTTCTCCGTGCTGCCGGTCGAGAACGAGCGCGCCTCCGGCCTGGTGCTCGACCCGAGGCTGCCGGTGGTGTCGTTCACCGGCTCCGCGCCGGTCGGTTACGCGATCGCCGACCAGATCCCGCGCAAGCACGTGACGCTGGAGCTCGGCGGCAACGCCGCGGCGGTGGTGCTGGCCGACGCCGACCTCGACTGGGCGGCCCGGCGGGTGGCCCTGTTCGCCAACTACCAGGCCGGTCAGAGCTGCATCGCCGTGCAGCGGGTGATCGTCGAGCGGCCCGTCTACGACGCGTTCGTGGAGCGCCTGCTCCCGGCCGTCGACGGGCTCGTGACCGGTGACCCGGCCGACGAGAAGACGCAGGTCGGGCCGCTGGTCTCGGTGCACGCCGCCGAACGCGTCGAGCAGTGGGTCCAGGAGGCGGTGGACGCGGGCGCCCGCGTGCTGACGGGCGGCACCCGCGAGGGCGCCACGATCGCGCCGACCGTGCTGGCCGACGTGCCCCAGGACGCGAAGGTCCTGCGCGAGGAGGTCTTCGGGCCCGTCGTGGTCCTGCAGCCCGCCGCGTCGATCGACGAGGCGTACGCGATGGTCAACGACTCCAAGTACGGGCTGCAGGCCGGCGTGTTCACCCGGTCGCTGGACGCGGCCTTTCGGGCCAACCGGGAACTGGAGGTGGGCGGCGTGATCATCGGCGACGTCCCGTCGTACCGGGCCGACCAGATGCCGTACGGCGGCGTGAAGGACTCCGGCATCGGCCGCGAGGGCCTTCACTCGGCGATGACGGACTTCACCTACGAGAAGGTCATGGTGTTGACCGGACTGTCGCTTTAGTTCTACGCCCGCTGGGCGGTGTCGAAGAGGGCCTTGGCGGCTTCACCGAAGTACGGGCCGTACATGGTGCGCTGGTCGTCGCTGTACTTGAAGCTGCTCAACGACGTGATCTCGCCGATGCCCGTGGCCGGGTCGAAGCCGGACAGCCACGGGCCGCCGCTGGAGCCCGCCGTCATGTCGCAGCCCAGGCCCTGGTCGCGGGTCTGCTTGTAGGGGTCGCCGTGCAGGCGGCCCGCGCAGTAGACCAGGTGCTCGCCGTTGTACGGCGGGTCGGCCGGGTAGCCGAAACCGAACGTCTGGCCGCCACGCGGGGCGTTGAAGGCGATCCGCTGGGCGCCCACCACGTCGGTGACGTGCTGGCTGTCCGCGGTCGTCAGGGCCACCATGCCCATGTCGTAGCTGTCGTCGGCGGAGTGCGCCCACGGGCCGGTGACGAACATGCGGCGGGCCGCGTACTGGCCGTACGGGTGCCCGCCGCCCGTGCGGTAGCCGGGCACGAACTGCCAGTTGGCCGCCCACTCGCCGGTGCCGTCCTTGACGCAGTGACCGGCCGTGACCACGAGGTCCCTGCTGGCGCTCTGGACCGTGCTCGCGGAGCAGACGAAGTCGATCCCGCCGACGGTCAGGAAGACGCGGCCGGTGGTGCGGGTCACCGCCCCGCCGGTCAGCCAGCGGGAGCCGGACGTGGTGGTCTGGGGCCTGGCCGACTGGAGGCGCGGGGTGGGGATCTTGGCCCTGCCGCCGGTCAGGCCGGGCGCCGCGGTGATCCCGGTCTTGTCGGCGAGCTTGTTCAGCAGGCCGTTGCCCTTGGTGACGATGCCGAGCATGTCGATCGGCAGGGCGTCGGCCATCCGGGCCGGGGTCCAGTAGTCGAGCACGCGCCGCTGGTCAGCAGGGCTGCGGGCGGCCACGTGCTCGACCACCTCCATCCGCTTGGCCGTGTGCACGACCGGCTTGGTGATGGCATGGGCAGGGTCGTGGTGCTGGACGGGCATGGCGCCGATGAGCGCGGGGCCCATCAGTCCCGCGACGAGCGGCACACCTGTCAGCAAGGGGGTGCTCAGGGTCATGACCCCCGAGTGTGCACCACAAGGTGTGTTCTTGTGACTACTTTCGGTGAATGGACTCAGAGGGCGTTGGTGCTCTGGGCGGCTTGGTAGACGGCTTGGGCCTCTGCCCCGAAATAGGGGCCGAACATCAAGTTCGGGGCGAAGTTGTATTTGAAACTGTTGACGGAGTTCTGGATACCGAGGCCGGTCGATTCGGTGAAATTCTGGAACCATGGACCGCCACTCGAACCGCCGGTCATATCGCAGGTCAGGCCCTGGTCATTGGACATCAGGAAATCGTCGAACGTACGGCCGCTGCAATAGATCAGCTTGGCGCCGTCGTACGGGGCCGCCGCCGGGTAGCCGAACGCGTACATCCGCTGCCGCCTGGCCTGGTTGAACGCCACGCCCTGGCCGCCCACGGCGTCGGTCAGCGCCTTGCCCTGCAGCGGCGCCACGACGGCGGCGGCGACGTCGAAGTCGATGTCCTCGCTCGTGTTCCACTGCGGGGTGGTCAGCAGCCTGGTGGCGGCCCAGGTGCCGTTCGGGCGGTTGCCGTTCTCGTAGCCGGGGACGAACACCCAGTTCGTGTGGAAGGCGCCGCCCAGCTTGACGCAGTGGCCCGCGGTGAGGACCACGCTCTTGTTGGCACTGGTCACGGCCGAGCCCGAGCAGGAGGCGTTGCGCCCCTGGTAGGTGAAGAAGACGCGGCCCGTCGTCTTCGTGATCGCGCCGCCGCCGGTCCAGGGGGAGCCGCCGCTGCCGGCGAGCTGTGGCCGCGCGCCGCTGCTCGGGGCGCCGGTGGGCGGGGCCGTCCAGGGGATGCCGGTAGTGGGCTCGCCCATGGCCGGTCTGGCCCCCTTCTTGGGGCCGGGGGCGGTGAGTGGCTGGGCGGTCTCCATCTTCTGCGGGGTCCAGTACCGCAGGACGGCCTGCCGCTCGGAGGTGGAGTCGGCGGCCGCCTTCTGGGCGGGCTTGGGGCCCGGCTGGGCCTGCGCCGGCCCCGCCGGGAGCAGGGCGCCCCCGGCGGTGAGGGTGAGGATGGAAAGCAGAGCGACTCTGCGGTGCATTACGTACCTCCCGAAATCCCGGATCCGAGCTTGGAAGGTAGCGGCCTCAATATCCCCATTTCTCATGATTTGCGAATACGGATATGGTGATATTTGGGCGTTGATGGACTCGAATATCTGGTGTCACATTCGTTGCTGTATTTAGGGACGGCGGGGGCGCGTGCCCGGTCGCCTCCCGCAGCGGGGACAATGGACGGGTGCACGCAGACACCCTCCGCTCCGTCGTCGTCCTCGGCTCCACCGGCTCGATCGGCACCCAGGCGCTCGACGTCATCGGCGCCGACCCGGGCAGGTTCAGGGTCGCCGGGCTCGCGGCCGGTGGCGGGAAGGCCGAGCTGCTGGCCGAGCAGGCGGCCTCGTACGGCGCCGAGGTGGTGGCCGTGGCCGATGCCGCCGCCGTACCCACGCTGAAAGAGGCGCTCGCGGCGCGCGGCGCGAGCCCGGTGGTGCTCGCGGGCCCCGAAGGGGTCGCGGAGGTGGCGGCGTGGCCGTGCGACACGGTGCTCAACGGCATCACCGGCGCGCTCGGCCTGACCTCCACGCTGGTCGCGCTGGAGGCGGGCAGGACACTCGCCCTGGCCAACAAGGAGTCGCTGATCATCGGCGGGCCGCTGGTCAAGCGGCTGGCCGCGCCGGGGCAGATCCTGCCCGTCGACTCCGAGCACTCGGCCGTGCAGCAGTGCCTGTGGGCCGCCGGGCCCGACGGTCACCGTCCCGAGGCGGTCAGGCGGCTGGTCATCACCGCGAGCGGCGGGCCGTTCAGGGGGCGCAAGCGCGCCGACATGCTGGACGTCACGCCCGAGATGGCCCTGGCGCACCCCACCTGGTCGATGGGGCCCATGATCACCATCAACTCGGCCACCCTGGTCAACAAGGGGCTGGAGGTGATCGAGGCGCACCTGCTGTTCGACATCGGTTTCGACAGGATCGAGGTCGTGGTGCATCCTCAGTCGATCATCCACTCCATGGTCGAGTACATCGACGGCTCCACCATCGCCCAGGCCAGCCCGCCCGACATGCGGCTGCCCATCGCGCTCGCGCTCGGCCACCCCGGGCGGATCGCGGGCGCCGCCCCTGCCATCGACTGGACGCTGGCCCACACCTGGACCTTCGAGCCGCTCGACGACGAGGCGTTCCCCGCCGTCGCGCTGGCCAGGCACGTCGGCACCGAGGGCGGCACCGCGCCGGCCGTCTACAACGCGGCCAACGAGGCGTGCCTGGAGGCGTTCATCGGCGGCGGGCTGCCGTTCCCGGCGATCGTCGACACGGTCGCCAAGGTCGTCGAGGAGCACCGGGTGACCCCCGCGGACTCGGTCGAGGAGGTGCTGGCCGCCGACGCCTGGGCACGTGCCCGCGCGACGGAGCTCGTACGGAGCGTGGCCGCCGGATGAGACCTGGGACGGAGCTCACAGCCCGGCAGTCCCACGGGCTACCTACACTGGATACCGTTACCGAAACTCAAGGGTTGAAATGTCTCCTGTAGCACTCGGCATCCCCGCGGTCCGCCCCAAGCCCCTCGCCGAACGCCGGCACTCCCGCCAGATCATGGTCGGCGGCGTCCCGGTCGGCGGCGACGCGCCGGTCTCCGTGCAGTCGATGACCACCACGGTGACCGCCGACATCAACTCCACCTTGCAGCAGATCGCCGAGCTGACCGCCGCCGGGTGCCAGATCGTCCGGGTGGCCGTGCCGTCTCAGGACGACGCCGACGCGCTGCCGGCGATCGCCCGCAAGTCGCAGATCCCGGTCATCGCCGACATCCACTTCCAGCCGAAGTACGTGTTCGCCGCCATCGAGGCGGGCTGCGCGGCCGTACGCGTCAACCCCGGCAATATCAAGAAATTTGATGACAAGGTGGGCGAGATCGCGCGGGCCGCGGCCGATCACGGCGTGCCGATCCGCATCGGCGTCAACGCCGGCTCGCTCGACCCCCGGCTGCTGCAGAAGTACGGCAAGGCGACCCCCGAGGCGCTGGCCGAGTCGGCGCTGTGGGAGTGCTCGCTGTTCGAGGAGCACGGCTTCCGCGACATCAAGATCTCGGTCAAGCACAACGACCCGGTCGTCATGATCAACGCCTACCGGCTGCTGGCCGGAAAGTGCGACTACCCGCTGCACCTGGGCGTCACCGAGGCCGGGCCGGCCTTCCAGGGCACGATCAAGTCGGCGGTCGCGTTCGGGGCGCTGCTGGCGGAGGGCATCGGCGACACCATCCGCGTCTCGCTGTCGGCGCCGCCGGTCGAGGAGGTCAAGGTCGGCACGCAGATCCTGGAGTCGCTGGGGCTGCGGGAGCGGGGGCTGGAGATCGTCTCGTGCCCGTCGTGCGGCCGGGCGCAGGTGGACGTCTACACGCTGGCGGAGCAGGTGCAGGCGGGCCTCGAAGGTCTGAAGGTGCCGCTGCGGGTGGCCGTGATGGGCTGCGTGGTGAACGGCCCCGGCGAGGCTCGCGAGGCGGACCTGGGCGTGGCGTCGGGCAACGGCAAGGGGCAGATCTTCGTGAAGGGGGAGGTCGTGAAGACGGTCCCCGAGTCACAGATCGTCGAGACGCTGATCGACGAAGCCCTGCGCATCGCCGACGAAATGGGCATCGCGCTCGACGGCGAGCCTGAGGTGGTCGTTGGCTGATTTTTAGCCCCATATTTTACGGCTCAGCCCGGTTGGCCCCAGACGCCGACCGGGCTGAGCCCTGTCCAGGGGCACGCTCCTCCGGTGGAGGTGGTGCGGCGCCGTGACGTGCGCATTCTTGACCGGTGGCGGGGAAAACCCGGAAGCCCTGGCGGCCGTGCATTACGGCGTGCAATTGGGCGATTACAGAATGGTAAGCATTTAGCCATACCCAGCGTCACTACTCGGTTACTTGCGGGAGTATCGGTCCTCCTACTGAAGGGGAGGCCGTGTGAAGCGGGTCGTGAGGGTTGTCGTCGGGTTGGCGATGCTGGTGCCGGCGCTGGGAGCCGGTGGGACCGCCGGGGCCACCGGGAGTTCGGTCGGGTCGCCGCTGGACTGGGGAGCCTGTCCGGCGCCGGCGAAGGTGGAGACGGCCGGTTCCGGGGCGGTCATCAGCAGGTCCGCGCCCGCGGTGAGTGGCGTCGAGTGCGCCACCGTGCGGGTGCCGCTGGACTACCACGAGCCGTTGGGGCAGTCGATCACGCTGGCGCTCAACCGGATCAAGGCCAAGGTGCCGCGCGACGGCAACCACCTGGGCAGCCTGCTGGTTAACCCGGGCGGCCCGGGAGCCTCAGGGCGGTCGCTGGCCGAGTACGTGTCGGCGGCGCTCTCGCAGAAGGTCGCCGACCGCTACGACATCATCGGCTTCGACCCGCGCGGCGTGGGCAACAGCGAGCCCTCGATGCACTGCGTCGACGCCGCCACCTACTTCGCCCCGCCCAGGCCGGACGCGGTGCCGCGCGGCCAGGAAGACGAGAAAGTGCTGCTCGGCCGGGCCACCGACTACGCCAACCGGTGCGGTGACCTGTACGCGTGGCTGCTGCCCCACCTGACCACCGAGAACACCGCCAGGGACATGGACAGCATCCGCGCGGCACTCGGCGAGCCGCAGATCAGCTTCCTCGGCTACTCCTACGGCACCTACATCGGCGCCGTCTACGCCACACTCTTCCCCGACCGGGTCAAGCACCTCGTCATGGACAGCACGGTCGACCCGGATGGCATCTGGTACAAAGCCAACCTGGCCCAGGACAAGGCCTTCGAGCGCAGGCACCACGAGTTCCTGGCCTGGACCGCCAAGAACAACGACGTCTACAAGCTCGGCGGCTCGGCCACACAGACCACGTTCGCCTGGTACGCCATGCGCTCCCGGCTGCACGACCGCCCGGCCGGCGGGGTGGTCGGCCCGAGCGAGCTCGACGACACCTTCACCGTGGGCGGCTACACCGACCGGATCTGGCCCGACCTCGCCGCCGCCTGGTCCAAGTACGTGCGGCAGGGCGACGCGAAGGGGCTGATCGACGTCTTCAACAAGTACGGCAAGCAGGACGCCGACGACGAGAACGGCTACGCCATCTACCTGAGCGTGCAGTGCCGCGACGTCCAATGGCCCAGGTCCTGGGCCAAGTGGCGGACGGACATGACGCGGATGCACAAGCAGGCGCCGTTCCTGACCTGGCCCAACGCCTGGTACAACGCGCCGTGCGCGTTCTGGAGCGTGCCCGGCGGCACCCCGGTCACGATCCATGCGTCCCGGCGGCTGCCCTCAATCCTGATGATCCAGTCGAAGGACGACGCCGCCACGCCGTACCAGGGCGCCCTGAACATGCGCAAGCTGTTCCCGAGCGCCCGCATGGTCGTCGACGCGGGCGGCAACCACGGCGCCTCGCTGGCCGGGAACCAGTGCGTGGACCGCCACCTGGTCGCCTACCTGCTCGACGGCACGGTGCCGCGGCACGGAGCCGAGTGTCAGAAACTGCCGGCGCCCAAGCCCACGGTCCATATGGCGGCTGCTGGTCCGCTTGGTCACGAAAGGCTCACCGAGCTCCTGTCCAGATGAGCTATTCGGTGGTCGTTCGCGTAGTCTGACCATGTGATGCTGCGTACATCGGCGTCGCGTGTGCTCGATGACAGCGACCGGGACGAGGCCCTCGCCTTGCTCGACCTCGACCCGGTCGCCAACGTCTTCGTCTCCTCCCGGGTGCGGACCGTCGGACTCAATCCGGCGCGCCTGGGCGGGCAGATGTGGGGGTTCGGACCGCGCGGCGGGCTCGTCTCGCTCTGCTACGCCGGGGCAAACATGGTGCCGGTCAACGCCGGTCCCGAAGCCGTGCACGCGTTCGCCGACCGCGCTCGCAAGCAGGGCCGCCGCTGCTCGTCCATCGTGGGTCCCGCCGACGCGGTCTCGCTGCTGTGGGAGCGGCTGGAGCCGTACTGGGGCCGGGCGCGGACGATCCGCTGGGCGCAGCCGGTCATGGCCACCTCGCGCAGGTCGTCCGTCCCCGCCGATCCGCTGGTCCGGCGGGTGCGCCCGGACCAGTTCGAGACCCTGCTGCCGGCCTGCGTCGCGATGTTCACCGAAGAGGTGGGGGTCTCGCCCAACCTCGGCGACGGCGGCGCCCTCTACCGGACCAGGGTGGCCGAGTTGATCCGCATCGGCAGGTCGTACGCGCGCATCGACAACGGGCGCGTGGTGTTCAAGGCGGAGGTCGGCGCGGTCACTCCGCACGCCTGCCAGATCCAGGGCGTGTGGGTCGATCCCGCGCTGCGCGGCCAGGGGCACGCGGTGGCCGGCATGGCCGCGGTCGTGGACGCCGCCCTGGACTGCTTCGCCCCCGTGGTCTCGCTGTACGTCAACGACTTCAACCACTCGGCGCGGGCGGTCTACCGGAAAGTGGGCTTCCACGAGGTCGACACGTTCATGTCTGTGCTGTTCTAGCTGTTCTGTCCCATGAGGTGGTAGGCCCATTCGTCGGACAGTCCATCTCTCGACGTAGTCCGGCGGCCGGTGTCTTCGGCTAGAGCAGGACCAGTTTGTCGAAGAGTCTGGCCAGCTCGGTGCCGGGGTCGGCGGTGAGACCGGCATGGACCGGGCCGGTCTGCACGATCGTGCTGCGCGGCGCCGTCAGCCAGCGGAACCTGCCGCCGAGCGGCTCCCCGGTCAGCGGTCCCGCGTCGTCGCCGCAGGCCAGCTCGTACGCGCCGAGCGCCTGTCGTACACCGTCGACGTCCGCGGCCGGATCGAGCGCGCGCAGCCGGGCCGCGTCGAGGGCGACCCGTGCGCAGAGGTAGCCGCGCGGCTGGCAGTAGAGCAGCACGCCCACGTTGATCAGCTCGCCGCGCTCGACCCGCGGCATCACGCGGATCACCGCGTACTCGTAGACATCCCGGCTCATCGGTCGCCTCCCCGCCAGAACTCGCCGACGGACCCCGGCCCCGCGGGTCTGCCGGCAGGCGCGTCGGGCCGTCTCAGCCACTCGTGCGGTCCCTGCGCGCGCCTGAACAGGTGGTCGACATAGGCATCGCGTACGGCCTGCGCCGAGTCGAAGCCCGGCTCGTCCTCGAGCCATTCGTCGGGCACCAGGGCGGTCACGGTTTCGAGGAGCTCAGGAGTGATCTTCGCGGACAGCTCGGCCGCCGCGCTCTCGAGGTCGGTGGCGAACGGCGCCAGCACATGATCCCCCACGTCGAACGGCCGTCGCGGGTCCGCCGTCGGCCAGTTGTGGTGGAACCAGAGCGCCGCGCCGTGGTCGATCAGCCATATGTCGCGGTGCCAGATGAGCAGGTTGGGGTTGCGCCAGCTTCGGTCGACGTTGTGGATCAGGCCGTCGAACCAGACCACCCGCGAGGCGAACATCCAGTCGGGCGTCCACGCCAGCGGCTCGAACCCGAGGGCGCCGGGCAGGAAGTCGATCGCCAGGTTGAGGCCGGTGCTGGCCTTGAGCAGGTCCTGCACCTCCTCGTCGGGCTCCCGGATGCCGATCTGCGGGTCGAGGTCGATCAGCTTGAGCTCGGGAGTGCGGAGCCCGAGCCGCCTGGCCAGCTCACCCGAGATGATCTCCGCCACCAGGACCCTGCGGCCCTGGCCCGCGCCCCGGAACTTCACCACGTACGTGCCGAGATCATCAGCCTCGACGACGCCCGGTAGTGATCCGCCTTCGCGCAGCGGCGTCACATAGCGGGTCGCCGCGATCTCATCCAGCACCACACGAGGTTATCGCCCGTTGAGAGCACTTTCGCGCCCGCCGCCGCCCCGACCGGCGCGAACAGCGTTGCGCGGGTCCTCCGGGGATGGGTCAGGAGCGGGCCCGGACGGCGGCCAGGATGATCCGCCGGATCAGGCCGCTGCCCAGGCGGATGAGGATCCAGTAGCGACGGAAGGCGCGGCGGGCGTCGGGGCTGGTGGCGAGCACCCTGGTCTCGGTGACCAGGCGGATGCGCCCCGGCCCCGCGTCGTCCAGCAGGAAGCTGAACGTCCCCTTCGCGTAACCGGGCCGGTCGAAGGCGCGGAAGTCGTCCGCGTCGCCGATCGCCGGGGTGTGTTCGGCGCGGCCCAGACGCCACCACTGCCCGATCGTCCCGAGGACGATCTCCCGCATCGGGTCCACGGCCAGCGGCGTGAAGGTGGGCGCGGTCTGCTTCTGCCGGTCGCCGGAGGGGCGGGAGAACAGGCGCCGGACGGCGAACAGCGGCTTGGCCAGGCGGATGTCCTGCGGGTCGAGGTGGGTGAGCGCCTGCCAGACGCGGTCGCGGGAGGCGTTGATCACGATCGAGTGCCGCTCCGCCGTGTCCGGGTGGGGGATGAAGTCGTCGACCAGTGTCGGCATGGGGGGGCTCCTTGGTCTGGGCGGCCCCTTCTCGGCCACCATACGGTTCCGTATGGAAGCGACTATACGCCGCCGTATGGCAGGCTGTCGGTGCGGGGTGAAGGTCCTGTGCGCGGGCAAGAAGCCTTGCGGGGCAAGGCTTTGCGCGGGGCAAGGTCTCGTGCGGGGCGAGGTCTTGCGCGGGGCAAGGGGCCGTGCGGCGCGGTGGAGGGTCGGCCCTGGGCGGGGCGCGGTCGAGTGAGGGAGGGTGTGGGGTCGTGGAGCGGTTGGGTCCGGACGACTGGGCGCGGGCCGCGTTGGTGGCGCTCGCGGAGGGTGGGCTGGGCGCCGTGGCGGTGGAGCCGGTCGCGGTGCGGCTCGGCGTCTCCAAGGGCAGCTTCTACTGGCACTTCGCCAACCGCCGGTCGCTGGTCGAGGCGGCGCTGGCGCGCTGGGAGGACGAGACCGAGCAGGTCATCGCCCGGCTGGAGGCGCTCGACGAGCCGGTGGCGCGGATGCGGGCCCTGCTGGACCTGGCCTTCGGTGACGAGCAGGATGCGGCGATCTCGTTCCGGCTGATCAGCGAGGCGGACGATCCACTGGTCGGCGAGGTGGTGCGGCGGGTGAGCGACCGCCGGCTGAGGTACATGCGGAACGTCCTGCGCGAGCTCGGCCAGTCGGAGGAGGAGGCGCGCAGGCGGGTGCTGGCGGCCTACGGCACCTACCTCGGCCTGGCCGCCCTGATGCGCATCGGAGCGGTGGACGAGATGCCGGGCGCCCTGGTCGACCTGGCGATGGCCGAGCTGGGCCTGCCCGCGACCGCCCCGTCATTACGACCGCCCCTAACGACGACGGGCCCTGACGACGACGGGCCCTGACGACGACGGGCCCTGACGACGACGGCCCCCGCGGCCGGGGTCACATCTTCGCGATGACCTCCTCCGCGAACCGTTCCATGGTGGCGACCTTGAGTTCCAGGCTGCCTGCGCCGTACCGCGCCTTCTCCTCGGCGGTGGCGAGCCACCACGGGGCGGCCATCGTCCCGGTGACGCCCTTGGCGGCGAAGTGCCGGAAGGTGTCGGCGTCCGGCAGCACGGCCAGCGGAGCGATGATCTCGAACGGCCCCGTCCTGCCGTACTCGTCCAGCAACTGCCGTAACGAGCCGAGGACGGTGTCGAGCTGCTCCTCCGTGTAGATGCGGTTGCCGATCCAGCCGTCACCCAGCCGGGCCGCCCGGCGCAGCGCCGCCTCGCTGTCGCCGCCCACCAGGACCGGGATCGGCTCGGCGGGCGTGGGCGAGATGGACAGCTCGGGCAGCCCGTCGATCGTGACGGTCCGGCCGCTCCAGAGGTCCCGTAGCGCCGGGATCATCTCGTTGAGCCGCCGCCCGCGGGTGTGGAAGTCCTGGCCGGTGGCGGCGAACTCCTCCGCGCACCACCCGACGCCCACCCCGAACGTGACGCGGTCCCGCGACAGCACCGCCGCTGTGGACACCTGCTTGGCCACGGTGAACAGATCGCGGGCCGGGGCGATGTAGACGTTGGGGGCGAAGCGCAGCGTGTTGGTCACCGCGGACATCGCGCCGATCGTCACCCACACGTCCGGCCAGTGCGTCTCGGCGGTCCAGCGCGGCTTGCCCGACTTCGAATAGGGGTACGGCGTCGCGAAGTCGGCGTAGAAGAGGTGGTCCGACAGCGTGAGCGTGTCGAACCCGCACTTCTCAGCCGCCTTGGCCAGATCGACGAACTGGTCGGTGTCGGCGAACGAGGCGCCCAGCCAGAATTTCACTGGAACTCCGGAATGACCTTGGTGGCGAACAGTTCCAGGTTCCGCTTGACCGTGTCCAGCGGCAGCACGCCCTGCTGTCCCTGCATGTAGAGGCCGAACCACTCCAGGTCGGGCATCCGGTCGAGCATCCGCTGGATGCCGCGCTTGACGTCGTCGGGGGTGCCGAACAGCGCCATCTCCACGTCGTTCATCCGCTTGGCGTCGCCCTTCTCGGGGGAGATGGGCTGGTGTTTCGCGTCTTCCTTCTTCCGCAGCACTTCCAGGTAGCCGAACGGGCCGAAGAAGGCGGCGAAGTCCTTGGGGATGCTCCGGCCGAAGGTGTTGATCGCCTCCTCGGTCGTCTCCGCGATGCCGACGATCTTGAGGATGCCGGTGTGCTCGCCCAGCTTGTAGTCGCGGCCCTGCCTGGCGGACTCCTCCTGGTAGAGCTTGGCCTTGGCGGCGTGGTCGTCGGGGTTCGGGGTGAACATCCACGGCAGGATGTTCTCCTGCGCGGCCCTGATGACCGAGCGGTCGGAGATCGTGAACGGCTGCCACAGCTCCGGATGCGGGTTCTGGTACGGCCTCGGGCAGACCGAGACGGCCTGCACCTTGTCGTCGTCCGAGATCTCACCGGGGGCGCCGAACGTCTTCGTCCACTCCAGGGCCGGCCAGCCCTCGATGCCGTCGAACGGGTAGGGGATCTCGTAGTCCAGTACGTCGGACTTGTAGCGGAGCGTCTCCTGGGTCCAGGCCATCTTCATGATCTTCAGGACCTCGCCGAAGACGTCGAAGTTCCGCGTGTCGGAGGCCGAGCCGTCGGAGCGGGCGGCCGCCGCGTGCCAGCGCTGGCCCAGCACGTTCATCCACCGGTTCTGGTAGCCCCTGGCCACGCCCAGCCGGAGCCGCCCCTTGCAGAACTGGTCGAGGAGCGCCACGTCCTCCGCCGCCCGGATGGGGTCCCAGGCGGGCAGCACCATGCCGAGTGGCGCGAGCAGGATGCGTTCGGTCCTGGCCGCGAGGTCGGTGAGGAACATCAGCGGGTTGACCGAGAACTCCATTCCTTCCGAGTGGAAGTGGTGCTCGGTCATCATCAGCGCGTCGAAACCGATCTGGTCGGCGTGGACGGCGATCTCCCGCACCTCGTGCAGCAGTTTCTGGTACGACTCCGTGTCGCGCCCGATGGGACGCTTGGCCTTGGCGTTCTCCTCGGCCGCGTATCCGGAGCCTGGAATCTGCGGATTCAGGAAGATGGAAAACTTCACCAGGAGACCTCTTTCCGCGGGGCGCTTCTCTGTCCGGCAAGCTACTCTAGAAATCTTAGCCGAGCAATCGCTTGGTTGACGTCAGGAGAGTCGTATGCGGCTTGGTGTCACCATGTTCACCACGGATCTGGGCATGCCGGTCGTGGACCTGGCCAAGGCAGCCGAGGAGCGCGGATTCCACTCCCTCTACGTGCCGGAGCACACCCACATCCCGATCTCGCGGCGCACGCCGCACCCGATGGGGCTGGGCGAGCTGCCCGAGGAGTACAAACGGACGCTGGACCCGCTCGTGGCGCTCTCGTTCGCCGCCGCCGTCACCGAGCGGCTGGTCATCGGCACCGGCATCCTGCTCCCCGCCCAGCGCGACCCCATCGTGACCGCCAAGGCGATCGCCACCCTCGACCACCTCTCGGGCGGGCGCGTGGTGGTCGGCGTGGGCTTCGGCTGGAACGTGGAGGAGATCGAGAACCACGGCGTGGAGTACGGCAGGCGGCGCGCGGTCGCGCGGGCCAACGTGCTGGCCATGCGGAAGCTGTGGCGGGACGAGGTGGCCGGTTTCGATGGGTTCGAGCCGTCGTGGTCGTGGCCCAAGCCGATCTCCGCACCGCCCGTCTACATCGGCGGCGCGGCGGGCCCGAAGCTGTTCGCGCACGTCGCCGAGTACGCCGACGGCTGGATCCCGATCGGTGGCAAGGGCATCAGGGCCGCGCTGCCCGCCCTGCGCGAAGCCTGCGAGAAGGCGGAGCGGCCGATGGCCAAGGTCATCCCGTTCGGGACGCTGCCGACCAGGGAGAAGCTCGACTACTACGCCGAGCTGGGCATCGAGGAGTCGGTGGCCAGCCTGCCCAGCGGCTCGGCCGACGAGATCCTGCCGCTGCTCGACGAGTACGCCCGGCTCATCTGAGTCTGCCGTAATCTCGGAGGCCTCCCAGGCAAGGTCGAGGCGATGCGGCGGGCGCGGGTGTGGCAGGTGGTCGTGGCCGGTGCCGGGCTGGTCATGGGGGTGGCCGGGTTCGTGCTCTGGCTGCGTGGGGCGCAGAGTCCCGGGCTGGCGGGAGAGTGGACGGGGTCGGCCGGCACCGAGCCGGTCTTCCCGGTGGCCATGGAGCTGTCGGACGAGGACTCGGCCCTGCGGTGGGGTGCGGGGCTGCGGTGTTCGGGGCGGCTCAACCCGACCAGGAGCCGCCTCGTGTTCACGCTCGACCGGGTCAAGGGCGAGGGGTGCGTCGCGGGGATGCTGCGGGTGTTCCCGACGCGGGAGCTCGACCAAGTAGCCATCAAGATGACACGTCAGGGTGACACGGACATCACCTATTCAGGCACGCTCTCGCGACATTCTTGACGGGATGTGTCACGGTCAGGCGGCATTGCGCCGATCACCGTTGACTCTCCAGCGTCCGTTCCCTTCAGTGGATGGGGAAAGGCGGGTGGCGGCGAGGGGAGGCAACCCCGTGCCAACGGCACAGCCACTCAGAACGGGGGATCCGCGGCGGCTCGGCGCCTACGAGCTGTCCGGGCGTCTGGGTGAGGGCGGCCAGGGCGTGGTGTACCTCGGGACGAGGGTCGAGGACGTCTACGCGGTCAAGCTGCTGCATGGACCCGTGGGGGACGAGAAACTGGCGTTCCTGCGGGAGGTGGAGCTGGCCAAGCATGTGGCGCGGTTCTGCACGGCCCAGGTGGTGGACGCCGGGTTCGACGAGGGCCGGCCGTACATCGTGAGCGAGTACGTCGACGGGCCGTCCCTGCAGCGCGAGGTGGCGATCACCGGGCCGCGCCGGGGCGCGGCGCTCGAACGGCTCGCCGTGAGCACGGTCACCGCGCTGGCGGCGATCCACCGCGCGGGCATCGTGCACCGCGACTTCAAGCCGCAGAACGTGCTGCTCGGCCCGGACGGGCCACGGGTGATCGACTTCGGGCTGGCCAGAGCGCTGGACGCGGCGGCCACGGTGAGCGGGCGAGGAGTCGGCACGCCCGCGTACATGGCGCCGGAGCAGATCACCGCGTCGGCTCTCACGGGGGCGGCGGACGTCTTCTCGTGGGGCGCCACGATGTGCTTCGCGGCCAACGCGTCGGCGCCGTTCGGGCAGGACTCGGTGGCGCCGGTGCTGCACCGCATCCTGACCGCGCCGCCGGAGCTGGGGCGGCTGGACGGGCGGTTGCGGGAGCTGGTGATCGCGTGCCTGGACAAGGACGCCCGGAACCGGCCCGCCAGCCGGGAGTTGCTGCTCGCGTTGCTGGGCGACTCCGACTTCGTGCCGCCGGAGGTGCTGCGCTCGCCGCCGCCGCACATCCTGCGGGTGATGCCGGCTCCGTCGGTGGCGCACGGGGGGTCGAACCGCCCTCCGGCGTACCCGGTGGCCGAGCCCGAGGCGACGGGGGCGCCGGCCGGTTACCGGCTGGGCGGCGCCTCGTCGGACGACGCCACGTCCTGGTCGCCGATCGTCCCGCGGCAAGACTCCGGGGAGCCGGGCGTCCCGCGGCAGGGCACCAGGGAGCCCGGCGTGCGACGGGACGGCGCCGAGCACGTCGGCCCGCCATACGAGGGCGCCGGCTCCTTCGACGGTGGTGCTCTGGGACTCTTGGGTGAGCCGGGGCGGCGCACGCGCCAGGCCGTGGGCCGGGCGGCTCTCGCGGTCACCGCCGCGCTCCTGGTGAGTGGCGCCGTGCTGGTCGCCGTACTGCTGCCGACGGCCAAGGGCAGCGATCAGGCCCGTCCGCAGGCGGTCGAGCGGCCGTCCGTCGGGACGACCGGGCCGCCCTCGACCGCGACCGCGCCCGAACTCGGCCGGCCGGCGACCAGGCGGGGAGAACGGGCGCTGGGCGGCCATCTGCCGACCACGCAGTCTCCGCCCGCCGGCCTGGTGGGGGTGCGGGTGCCGGTGGTGGCCGGGATGGAGCGGTCGACGGCGATCAAGGCGATCAAGCGGGCCGGGTTCGCGGTGGGGGCGATCACGCAGGCCGACTCGCGGCAGAAGATCGGCCAGGTGGTGAGCAGCAGTCCGGCCGGTGGGGTGACGGTGGCGCGGGGGAGTACGGTCGCGCTTCAGGTGTCCGCGGGGCTGGCTGTTCCGGCGGTCGTCGGGCTGGAGAGCAAGCGGGCGGAGGCGGACCTGGTCGGTGCCGGGCTGGTGGTGGGTGAGACCACGAGCACCTGTTCCGACCGGCCGGACGGGCAGGTGCTGTCCAGCCGGCCGGGGGCGGGCAGCCGGGTCTCCGGTGGTACGAAAGTGGCGCTGGTCGTCGCCCGCCATGGGGCCGCGGTGCCGGCCGTCGCCGGGGAGTCCAGGGCGGCGGCTCGGGCGGCGCTCCGGTCGGCCGGGTTCGTCGTGAGTTTCAAGGAGCAGGTGGTCGCGGAGGAGGCGCAGGTGGACGTGGCGCTGGCGCAGAGTGTGGCGGCCGGGAGTTGCGCCAAGCCGGGCGCCACCGTGGTCGTGACCGTCGGCGTCGCGGGCCAGGGCGACCCCGATCCCACCGAGCCCACACCGACACCCACCTCGGAAACCCCGCCGGCCCCGGAGTGACGCCCACCTCGGTAAACGGCCCCGGAGTGACAGCCGCCGCGGACGCGCTGGACGTCCGCCCGTCGTGCGGAGTCGCGGGCTGCCGGGTTTGCGGCTAGCTCTCTCCCGTGGGGGTGACGATCACGCCCTCCAGGCGGGATCTCTCGGCCGCCCAGGCGATGAGATGGCTGTGCAGGCTCTCGCTCGGCGAGGAGAGGATCGGAGCGCGGTCGCGGGTGCGTACCGCGGTCAGGAAGGCGTCGACCAGCGCCTTGTCGCCGCCCCCGTGCCCGCCGGCGGCCGTCCCGTCACCGGTCGGCCGGGTGTCGACGGTCTCCTGGCCGCCGGTGCGGAAGTCGGTGACGTCGAGCCGCTCGCCGTCGCCCTCGATCGAGCCGTGGGTGCCGAAGATCCGGGTCTGCCGGCGCAGGGTGGGGGTGAAGGCGGTCATGGTGAAGGAGACGGTGACGCCGCCCTCGAACTCCAGGTTCACCACCTGGTGGTCGACCACGTCGTTGTCGCAGGCGTACACGCACCTGCCGTACGGGCCGGTCCGGAGCGCCTCGAGGATGCCGCGCTCGGAGAGGTCGTCGGTGACCACGTTCAGCGGCCACACGTCCCTGCCCGCCAGCGGCAGGTAGAGGCGCTTGGCCGAGTAGGGGCAGGTGTCCTCGACGGCGCAGTCGAGGCAGCGGTCGGCCGCGCCCTCGGGCCGGTGCTCCGGCCTGAAGTGCTTGAGGCCGCCGAACGACGACACCTTGGCGACCCGCCGGCCGGTGAGGTGCACGAGCCAGTCGAGGTCGTGGCAGGACTTGGCGAGCAGCATGAACGTCGACTCGTCGGACCTGCGCCAGTTGCCGCGCACATAGGAGTGCGCCTGGTGCCACCAGCCGACCGGCTCCAGGTGCTGGATGCTGACGATCTCGCCGATCCGGCCGGAGTCGAGCAGCGCCTTCAGCGTGCGGGTGTACGGGGTGTAGCGCAGCACGTGGCAGACGGCGAAGATCGCGTCGGAGCGCTCGGCGGCGGCCACGATCGTCCGGCAGTCGTCCTCGGAGACGGCCATCGGCTTCTCCAGCAGGATGTCGTAGCCCAGCTCGGCGAACCGCACCGCGGGCTCGACGTGATCGGCGTCCTGCGTCGCGATGATCACGGCGTCCGCCTGCCGGGGGAGCGCCGCCAGCTCGCGCCAGTCCGCGTACCGCGCCGCGCCCGAGTGCCTGGCCCGGCGGCTCTCGACCGGATCGGCCACCGCCACCACCCGCGCCCCGCCGGACTCGACGGCATGGCGAGCATAGGACGTCCCCCGAGAACCCGCGCCGACGACGGCCAGCGTCACCATTCCGCCTCCACTTATGTAACCAGCTACCGTATGTCCGGCCGATGCTAGGAACCGGGCAGTTGGTCGTCAATTACGGCTGGCGCTCGACCACGTCGAACGCGAGATGCCGCTAGATGGCCAGGGTGGTGCGGACCAGCAGCTCGCGCACCGTCTCCTCCGGCAGGTCCATCGTCTGCACGACGCCCCACTGCAGTGCGCCGAGCACGGCCCAGCCGCGGATCCGGGCCGCGGCGTCGGGGTCCGGCCCGGCGAGCCTGGCGAAGATCTCGTCCCTGAACGGCCTGATGGCCTCGCCCGGCGAGCCCGGCGGCGCGTCGTCGGCGCCGACGATCTCCTCCATCAGCAGGCGGATGACCATGCGGTGGCGTACCACGAAGGTCGCCAGCGCCTCGACGAACGCCTGCCTGTCGCCCGCGAAGTCGGTGTCCAGCAGGACGCACATGTCGTCGCCGGCGGGCGCGGTGAGTTCGGCGGCCAGCCGGTCCTTGGGATGGAAGTGGTAGGCCACAGCCGTCTTGGTCAGGCCCACGACGGCGGCGATGTCGGCCAGCGAGGTGGCCGCGTAGCCGTGGACCGCGAACAGCTCCCTGGCGGCGGCCAGGATCCGGGAGCGAGTGTCGTCGGCTGTGTTCATCATCTCATTTCCCTGTGATCTACAGCCTTCCGGATATTTGCTGTCTTAACGTATCCCTGTACGACCGTACAGGACGGCCGTCGAGTTGGGGGAGCTGGCGATGACGCGCTTTCTGGGACGACTGGGCGGCTGGTGCGCGCGGCATGGGCGGATCGTGCTGGCGTTATGGGTGATCGCGGCGGCCGGACTGATGGGCGGCAGCCTGGCGCTCGGCCGTCCGGTGAGCAACGACGCGACGATCCCCGGCACCGACGCGCAGCGGGCGCACGACCTGATGGTCACGGGCTTCGGCCCCGGGCTGGCCGCGGGCGGGACCGTGCAGCTGGTCGTCTACTCGGACAAGGGCCTGCTCATCGACAAGGCCAAAAAGGCGGCCGTGGAGCAGGCCGTGGACCGCATCCGCACGGTGCCGCACGTAGTAGGGGTCGATTCGCCGTTTCGGCGGGGCGGCATCGCCGCGAACCTGAGCATCGGGCTCATCACCGTGCGCATGGAGGGGAACGACAGCACCAAGCTCGCCGAGACCACGCAGGCGCTGTCGAAGGCCGCGGACCCGGCGCGGGCCGCCGGGCTGGAGGTCGTGCCCGCGGACAGCTCGACCCCGGCCGACAAGGAGATCAAGACCGGGCCGAGCGAGATCATCGGCGTGGTGTGCGCGCTGCTGGTGCTGGTGTTCGCGTTCGGGACGCTGACGGCGGCGCTGGTGCCGATCTTCACCGCGCTGGTCAGCGTCGCAGCGGGACTGGGCGTGATCGGCCTGCTCGGGTACGTCGTGGACGTGCCGAAGCAGGCGGGCATCATGGCCACGATGATCGGGCTGGGCGTGGGCATCGACTACGCGCTGTTCCTGCTGTCGCGGCATCGCCGGTTGCTGGAGTCCGGGGTGCCCGTGGAGGAGTCGGTCCGGCGTACCGTGGCGAGCTCGGGCGGCGCGGTCGTGTTCGCCGGCGGCACGGTGATCATCGCGCTGAGCGCGCTGATGTTCGGCGGCTTCCCGCTGCTGAGCACGCTCGGGTGGATCACCGGCGTCTCCGTCGTCTCAGCCGTGCTCACCTCCGTCACCTTGGTGCCCGCCCTGCTGGGCCTGCTCGGGCATCGCATCAACGCGCTGCGCATCCCGTTCCTCGGCAGGAAGCGCGCCGAGGGGTCAGGATGGGGCGGTTTGGGGGTGTGGGTGGCGCGGCGGCCGTGGCGGGTGCTGCTGTCGAGCGTGCTCGTGCTCGCCGCCCTCGCCGCGCCCGCCCTCGCGCTGCGGCTCGGGCCCCTCGACGCGGGATACGGCGCGAAGGAGTCGGAATCGCGGCGCGCGTACGAGCTCATGGCCACGGGGTTCGGGCCCGGCAGCAACGGCCCGCTGATCGTCATCGCCACGCTGCCCGGCAAGGTGGCCAAGGCCACCGACCCCATCGTGGACCGGCTCTCGCGGGAGATCGACGCGGTGGACGGGACCGCGCACGTGGCCCCGGCGAAGCTGAACATCTCAGGCCGTTCGGTGATGATCCAGGTCATCCCCGACTACGCGCCGAGTGACAGCCGCGCCGCCGAGGTCGTGCGCGACGTCCGGGCCATCTCCGTGCCGGGCGTCGAGCTGAACGTGGGCGGCAAGGTGGCCGCCATGGTCGACGCGGGCGACCGCATGGCCGAGCGCACGCCGCTGGTCATCGGCGTGGTCGTGCTGCTCAGCGCGCTGTTGCTGCTGCTGGCCTTCCGCGCGCCGGTGCTCGCGATCAAGGCGGCGCTGATGAACCTCGTCTCCCTGGGCGCCGCGTTCGGCGCGCTGGCGCTGGTCTTCTCCATCGGCCTGGGCAGCGGGCTGGTCGGCATGGACGCCCCGTCGAACGCCTCGTACCTTCAGACGATCTTCTTCAGCGTGCCGATCGAGAGCTTCGTGCCGCTGATGCTGTTCGCGGTGCTGTTCGGGCTCTCGATGGACTACGAGGTCTTCCTGCTGACCTCCGTGCGGCAGGCCTACCTCAAGCACGGCGACAACGGCCGCGCGGTCGCCGAAGGGCTCGGCGCGACGGGCCGGGTGATCACCTCGGCGGCGCTCATCATGGTGGCGGTGTTCGTCGCCTTCATCGCCTATCCGGATCCCATGGTCAAGACGTTCGGCGTGGGGCTGGCCGTGGCCGTCGCCGTGGACGCCACGATCATCCGCGGCTTCCTGGTCCCGGCCACCATGGTGCTGCTCGGCCGCCTGAACTGGTGGTGTCCCCGCTGGCTGGACCGCCTCCTGCCCAACCTGTCGGTCGAGGGGCACGAGGAGGAGCCCGCCGCGCCTCCGGCCAGGGACCTGGTGACCACCGCCTAGCGGATCCACAGGCAGAAGGGATGCCCGGCCGGGTCGAGGTAGACCCGGACGTCATCCTGCGGCTGGTACTCGGCGAGTGTCGCGCCCGCCGCCACCGCGTGGGCGCCCGCGACCTCGAGGTCGTCCACCTCGAGGTCGAGGTGCATCATCATCTGCTGGTCGCCGGGGCCGGCGGGCCAGACGGGCGGGACGTGGTCCGGGTCGGTGCTGAACGACAGCCCGGCGCCACCGCCGTGCGGGGGGCGGAGCGTCACCCAGCCGGGCTCGTCATCGTTGATCCGCCAGCCGAGGAGCCGCTGGTAGAAGATCGCCAGGGCCTTGGCGTCCGTGGATTCGAGCACGGTGGCGGAGAGCGCGAAATGGGGTGTCATGGGACCATGTACTGGTCGTGGCGCAGGTACAGGTCCGTCCACTCCTCGTCGGTGAGCTGCCTGCCGGTGCTCACGATGTCGGCCAGTTCCGCGAAGTACGCCTCGCGTGGCGCGCCCGGGGTGAACAGGATGAGCATCGAGACGGGTGCGCCGGACTCGTTGCGGAACCCGTGCACGCCGCCCTCCGGCACGTGCAGGAAGTCGCCGGGGTTGCCGTCCGCCCACTGCTTGCCGTTGTAGAGCTGGACGGTGCCGGACAGGACGTAGAAGGACTCCGTGATCGTCCGGTGGAAGTGCGCTCCGGCGCCGCCGGGGCGGGTGCCCATCTCCCAGCGGTACAGCCCGAACGCGCCGTTGGTCGAGGCGCCGGTGCTCAGGTAGTGAACGTCGGTGCCGCGGGGCTCGGCGCCGGGTGCGTACATCCGGAGGTCGGGAGGCGTGTCGGCGGCCCGCAGGATGCCGCTGGCCTCGCCGGCGTCGCCGAAGTAGCGGGCGTCGGGGTAGGACATTTCATGACTCCTCGCTGTTCCTTATGGAATGCGAGATTAGAAGATGACCACCGTTCTTGCCACCGCGCCCTGCCGTACCTGCTCGACGGCCTCGTTGATCTGCTCCAACGCCACTCGTTCGGTGATCAGGCCGTTGAGGTCGAGGCGGCCGCGCAGGAACTGGCCGGCCAGCATCGGGAGGTCCCGGTGCGGGGCGGCGTCGCCGCCCTGGGTGCCCATGAGGCGACGGGAGGAGAACAGCAGGGCCGGGTCGAGCTCGACGGGGTGACCCGCGGGCGGGCTGCCGACCATGACCGTGGTGCCGCCCGGCGCGGTCGCCGCGAACGCGCTCGCCAGCACGCCGGGGACGCCCGTGACGTCGAAGGCGTAGTCGACGCCGCCCCTGACCAGCTCGCCGACCTGGGCGGGGAGGTCGGCGGGGACCAGGGTGTGGGTGGCGCCGAACCGTTCGGCCAGCTTGAGCTTCTGGTCGGCCACGTCGGCGGCGACGATCGTGGTCGCGCCCGCCAGCACCGCGCCCTGGATGACGTTGAGGCCGACGCCGCCGCAGCCCACCACGAGGACGCTGGAGCCGGGCGTGACCTGGGCGACGTTCAGGACGGCGCCGACGCCGGTGATGACGCCGCAGGCCAGCAGGCACATCGCGGCGAAGGGCGCGTCCTCGGAGATCTTCACGCAGGTGGCCTCGCGGACCACGGCGTACTCGGCGAACGCGCCGATGCCGATGAAGCGCCGGGTCTCCTGGCCGTCGAGCGTGATCCGGGGCTCGCCGCCCATGATCGCGGTCATCCTGGCCGGGCCGGAGCACAGGTGGAAGCGGCCGGCGCCGCAGTTGCGGCACTTGCCGCAGGGCCCGCTCATGGAGATGATCACGTGGTCGCCCGGCTTGACGGTGGTCACCCCGGCGCCGACGCTCTCGACGATGCCGGCGCTCTCGTGGCCGAGGATGAACGGCAGCTTGTGGACGACCGGGCTCTTGCCGTCGATGGCCTTGAGGTCGGAGCCGCAGACGCCGGACGCCTTGACCTGTACGCGCACCTCGCCGGGGCCGGGGTCGGCTATTTCTACTTCGCGGATCTCCATGGGCTGGTGGAAACCGGTCAAGACGGCCGCGCGCATGAGCATGTGCCTCACGCTAGCCGGGCGGGTGATTGTGAGCAAGCGATTGCTCGGCACCGTTGACACCCCTGGCGGGCAAATTTACGCTGACCAAAAACCAAGCGAGCGCTAGGCCAAAGTGCTGTGCGTCTTGCCGTACAAAGGTGAGAACGATGGTGCGACGACATCAGCGGCGGAGTGCGGCGATCCTGGCGGCGGCGGCAGTGCTGTTATCCGGGTGCGCGGCACAGCAGAAGAGCGCGAGCGGTGGCACGGCGGGTGTGACCGACACGACCGTGAAAGTCGGCGGGGTGCTGACGAAGACCAGCGCCAGCGGCTACTCGACCAAGGACGCCGAGATCGGGGCGAAGGCCAGGTTAGAGCGGGCCAACGCCGAAGGCGGCGTCAACGGGCGGAAGATCGAGTTCGTCGGCGCGGAGGACGACGGGCAGGACGCGGCCAAGGGCGACGCCGCGGCCAAGAAGCTCGTGCAGAAGGACCAGGTGTTCGCGCTGGTGCCGGTGCACGCGCCCAACTTCGGCGGCGCCGCCTTCCTGGAGCAGCAGGGCGTGCCGTGGTTCGGCTGGGCGACCGGGCCGCAGTGGTGCGGCACGAAGACCGGGTTCGGCTACAGCGGCTGCCTGGCGCCCAAGAAGGGCGCGGGCTCGCAGACCTGGTGGGGCAGTCAGATGGCCGACCTGCTCGGCGGCGCGAGCGGCAAGACCGTGTACGTGCAGACCACCGACTCCAGCGGCAGCAAGTACGGCGGCACCACGATCTCGCAGTCGTTCCAGGCGGCGGGGTTCAAGCTGGTCGGGCTCAACTCCGGCCTGCCCGCCGCGGCGCCGCCGCCCGACTGGCTGCCGTACGTCAACAAGATCATGACAGCCGACGGGGGCAAGGCGCCAGACGTCCTGGTGTCGATCATCGCCGGCACCAAGTTCAACGTGGGCCTCTACTCGGCGCTGAAACGGGCCGGGTACAAGGGCGTGCTGACCGACGCCACCAGCTATGACCCGGCCATACTCAAGGATCCGGCGATCGCGCAGGCGCTGGAGGGCGTGGTGGCCGCGCCGATGTTCGAGCCCTTCGAGTCGGACGCGCCGGAGATCGCCGCGTTCAAGGCCGACGTCGAGAAGGTGTCACCCGGCGCCACCTTGACCCAGCACATGGCCATCGGCTATTGGGCCGCCGACATCTTCCTCGACATGCTGAAGAAGACCGGCAAGGACCTGACCAGGGAGAAGTTCCTGGCCACCGGCAACGGCTCGTACACCTACGAGAACGCCGGCTTCGGCAGGGTCCAGTACCCCAAGGACCACAGCGAGCCGAACGGCTGTGGCGCCCTGGTCAGGCTGGAAGGCGGCGCCTTCCGGGTGGCCAAGAGCATGAAGTGCTTCGACAACGTGCCGCTCAAATGATCCTTGGCTACCTGCTCAGCGGGCTGGTCACCGGGGCGATCTTCGCTGTCATGGGGTCGGGCCTGACCCTGTCGTATGCGGCGACCGGGGTGTTCAACTTCGCCCACGGCGCCGTCGGGTTCCTGACCGCGCTGCTGTTCTACCAGCTCAACCTGGCCGCGGGAGTGCCCGCCTGGCTGGCGGCGCTGCTGGCCGCCGGGGTGTTCGCGCCCGCGCTGGGTTACCTGCTGCATCTGGTCATGTTCAGGGGGCTCGCCCAGGCGGGGGAGACCGCGCAGATCGTCGGCACGATCGGCCTGACGATCGCGCTGCCCGCGCTCGGCCTGCTCGTCGTGGACCTGCTCGGGCTGCCGAGGGCCGACGGCACCACCCTGCCGCGCGGTCTCGGGCCGCACCCGGTGCTCGGTTTCGAGGTGCTCGGCGCGCGGCTCGACACCGACCAGCTCATCACGTTCTGCTTCTCGGCGGTGGCCGCCGCCGGGCTGTGGGCGTTCATGCGGCACACGCCGTACGGGCTGCGCATGCGGGCCTCCGTCGACCGGCGGCGGCTGGCCACGCTGCGCGGCATCGACGTGGACGCCACCTCGGCCCTGGCCTGGATGCTCGGGTCGGGGCTGGCGGGGCTCGCCGGGGTGCTGGCCGTACCGGTGCTCGGGCTCGACGCCACCGCCTACACCGTGCTGCTGTTCGCCTCGGCGACGGCCGCAGTGTTCGGGCGGCTGCGGTCGATCCCGTGGACGTTCGCCGCGGGGCTGGCGCTCGGCGTGGTGCAGAACCTGGTCGCCGGGTACACCGACTTCCTAGAGGAGATCACCGGGCTGCGGACGGCGGTCCCGGTCATCCTGCTGTTCGCCGGGCTGGTGCTGCTGAACAGGTCGCGGGAGCGGGTGGCCGGGAGCGCGGCCGAGGACGCGCCGCCGCCCGACCACCTGGCCGGGGTGCCCGCGTGGCGACGGCGGCTGCCGTGGGTGCTCGGATTGGTGGCGCTGCTCGTCTTCACCTTCGCCGGTCCCGAGTACTACGTCGACCGGGCCGCCCAGGGGCTCGTGCTGGCGCTGATCTTCTGCTCGTTCGTGGTGGTGACCGGGATCGGCGGCATGGTGAACCTGGCGCAGGCCGCCTTCGCCTCCATGGCCGCGCTGACCTGCGGATGGGCGTTCTCGGCCGGGTGGCCGCTGTTCGCGGCGATCGTGGTGGGGGTGCTGGCGGCCAGTGCGGTGGGCATGCTGGTGGCGCTGCCCGCGCTGCGGCTCGGCGGGCGGGTGCTCACGCTCGCCACACTGGCGCTGGCCCTGCTGGCGGACCAGGTGCTGTTCCAGGTGGACGCGTTCAGCAACGGGACGATCGGCTGGTCGCTGCCCGCGCTCGGCTTCGGGTTCGCCGACACCTCGGATCCGCGGGTCCGGGTGGTGGTGCTGCTCGCGCTGATCGGGCTGGTCGGACTGCTGGTGCGCAACCTCGAAAGGTCGGCCTCCGGGCGGGCGATCCTGGCGGTCCGGTCGGCTCCCGCAGCGGCCACCACCTCGGGGCTGTCGGGGCCGCGGGCCAAGATCGTGCTGTTCGCGCTGGCCTCGGCCATCGCGGGACTGGGCGGGGTGCTGTTCGCCGTGTCCAAGGGGTCGATCACCGCCACCGATCTGCCGGCGTTCTCCGGGTTCGTCTGGCTGGCCGTGGTGGTGCTGCAGGGGGTACGGCGGATCGGCGGGGCCGTGCTGGGCGGGCTCGTGGCGGTGGCGGTGCCGGAGCTGCTGGAGACGTGGGGGGTGTCGGCGCAGGTGGGGGCCATCCTGTTCGGGGCCGGGGGGATGATCCTGGCCAAGCATCCGGACGGGGTGCTGGCCCAGCTCGCAGAGTCCCGCCACCGGCGGCGCCAGGCGCGGGCCGCCGGCGCCGCTCCGGTGCAGGTCGCGTCCGCCCCGGTGCAGGCCGCGCCCGCTGCGGTCCGGCCCGCGTCCGCCTCGCCTGGCGCGTCTGACTTGCCGAGCGGACCCGCCTCGTCTGGCGTGCCTGTCTCGCCAGATGTGCCCGCTTCCCCAAGCGCGTTCGGCGCGCCACTCCTGGATCTGGTGAGCTCGCGGGTGGCCGGTGCGGTCGCGGAGCCGTTGTTCCGGCTGGACGGGGTTGTGGCGGGATACGCCGACTGCACGGTCCTGCGGGGGGTGGATCTCGAGGTGCGGCCCGGCGAGGTGGTGGCGCTGCTGGGCGTCAACGGCGCGGGCAAGTCCACCACCTGCGCCGTCGCGGCCGGAGACCTGCCGGTGGCCGCCGGACGGGTGCTGCTCGACGGCGTCGACGTCACCGCCTGGCCCGCCCACCGACGGGCCAGGGCGGGGGTGCTGCTGGCTCCCGAGGGGCGGGGCGTGTTCCCCGGTCTCACCGTGGAGGAGAACCTGCGTACCTGGCTGGCCGAGCCCGACGCCGTCTACGAGCGGCTGCCCCAGTTGGCCGCCCGCCGTACCGTGCTCGCCGGCGCGCTGTCCGGCGGCGAGCAGCAACTGCTCACGCTCGCCCCCGCGCTGGCCCGGCCGCCCAAGGTGCTGATCGCCGACGAGCCGTCGCTGGGCCTGGCGCCGCTCGTCGTGCGGCAGGTGTTCGAGGTGTTCGCCGAGCTGCGCGAGCGCGGGGTGGCGCTGCTGCTCGTGGAGGAGAAGGCCACAGAAGCGCTGGCGATCGCGGACCGGGTGGCGTTCATGCGGCTCGGCCGCGTCGTGTGGGCCGGGCCGCGCGCCGAGGTGGACGGCGACCGCCTGACCGCCGCCTATCTGGGAGTGACGTGATGCTGGCTGTACAAGAGGTGTCGGTGGCGTTCGGCGGGGTCACGGCGCTGGACGCGGTGTCGTTCGAGGTGCCCGAGGGGCAGGTCTGCGGGGTGATCGGGCCGAACGGGGCGGGCAAGACGACGCTGTTCGACGTGGTGTCGGGGCTGCGCCGGCCGAGCGGTGGCCGGGTGCGCGTAGCGGGTGCGGACGTGACCGGGGTGTCGCCGGTCAAGCGGGCCCGCGCGGGTCTTCGCCGTACCTTCCAGCGGACGCAGGTCTTCGGGCGGCTCACCGTGGCCGACAACGTGCTGGCGGCGCTGGACTGGCACGGCGGCGGGGGCGGCCTGATGGCCGACCTGGCCGGACTGCCCGCGCGGCGGCGGCTGGACCGCGAGCGGCGGGTGCGCGTGGCCGAGGTGCTGGAGCTGTGCGGCCTGGCCGAGGTGCGCGACGCCTACGCCGCCGCGCTGCCCGTCGGTCAGCGCAGGCTGGTCGAGCTGGCCCGCGCCATCGCCGACCGGCCGCGCCTGCTGCTGCTCGACGAGCCCACCTCGGGCCTGGACGCGGACCAGACGGTACGCCTGCGCGCGGTCGTCCACGCGCTGGACACCACGGTGCTGCTGGTCGAGCACGACATGGGCTTCGTCATGGACACCTGCGACCGGCTCGTCGTCCTGGACCTGGGCCGGGTCATCGCCACCGGCACCCCGGCGGAGATCCGCGACGACCCGGTGGTGCGAGCGGCTTACCTGGGCTGATCGGGATCCTCGTAGCGGGTGGTAATCGCGGGATCGTGGTCAAGGTTCCAGGGTGATCCCTTCACGCCGGAGGTCCTCGATGATGCCGTCCACCAGCCGGGTGCTCACCGTGTGGTCGAGCCGCCCGTTCTCGCGCAGCTCCCGTACGGCCGGCACCGGGTCGGGGTCGGCGAACAGGCGCTCGTCCGCGTAGTCGACCGGCCGGCCGGTGGGGTCGAGCGTCCACCAGGAGGCCTCCAGCGCGATGCCGTTGGGGTCGCTGAAGTAGATCGATCGCAGGAAGCCGTGGTCGATCACGTCCGTGACCTCGCAGGCGTGTGCCTTGAGCCGGTCACGCAGCCTGATCAGGGCGTCCTCGTCGGGCAGATGCAGCGACAGGTGGTCGAACTGGGCGGCCTTCGCGTAGGGGACGCCGGCGGGCTTGGCGAAGCTGTCGAGCTCCTGACCGGTGTACTCGAAGAAGGCGACGGTGTTACCCGGCGCCACCTCGAAGAAGTAGTGCTTGAAGGCGGGGATCGCGAGCGTGGTGACGAGACGGGCGTCGAGCACGCCGTGCCAGAAGCGCACAGTGGCGTCCATGTCCGCAGTGACCAGGGCGAGGTGATGCACCCCTCGCCAGTGCACCGTTTCGGGGGTTGCAGCCATATGCCAACAGTACGCCTTTCAACTATCCATGGCGATGACTCTGTGGTCGGCGAGCTAGTACGGCGGGGCAGCCCTCAGCGCCGCCAGCAGGTGCCCGTGCACCCTGGCGACGGCGGCTCTGGCCAGCCCGCCCGAGCGGACCGCGAGGTAGCCGGTGTTGATCGGCGCGAGCTCCGGCTCCGCGAGCGCGACCAGCCGGCCCGCCGCCAGATCGGTCCCGCACAGGTACGCGGGCAGGACGGACACGCCCATCCCGGCCCGCACCGCGTTCAGCACGCCGCGCAGGTCGGGGATCACCACCTGCGCGGCCATCGACGGCCGCCGCCCGAAGACCGTCCGCCAGTAGCGGCGCACGATGGGCAGATCCTCGGCATAGGCGATCAGCGGCATGGCCGCGAGATCCGCCGCCGCGGCCAGCTCGGGACTGGCCACCAGCAGGAACTCCTCGTCGTACGCGGGCTCCGCCTGGACCCCCCGTACGCGCGGCCGGATCGTGGACACCACCAGGTCGAGCCGCCCGGCCGCCAGGTCGGCGAGCAGGCCGTCGGACAGCCCGAACGTGGTGCGCAGCCGCAGCCCGTCGCGCACCAGCGGCGCGAGCAGCGGGATCACCTGCTCGCAGACGAACTCGGCCGGGCCGCCCAGATGGACCGCCTGCTCCGACGGCAGCTCCGCGTCCACCACCGCGTCCAGCGTGTCGAGCGAGCCGGCCACCCGGCGGGCCAGCTCGTCCGCGGCGGCCGTAGGGGCGACGCCGCGCGGCAGCCGGTCGAACAGCGGCCGGTCCAGCGCCGCCTCCAGCGTCTTGACCTGCGCGGTCACCGCAGGCTGCGACAGGCCGAGCGTCTGCGCGGCGGCCGTGATGGAGCCCGTCCGGTGTACCTCGAGGAACGTCCTGAGCAGGTCCAGCGAAAGCGACATATCAGTATTCTGATGGCTGGCTGTCGGATTTACTATTTGTCGCTGATGGGTCGGCGGGGCGATGCTCAGGACATGACCAAGCGCATCCTGATCGTACTGACCAGCCATGACGACCTCGGCGGAGTCAGGAAGACCGGCTACTACGTGCCCGAGGCGGCCCATCCCTGGGAGATTTTCCAGCGGGCCGGGTTCGAGGTCGAGGTGGCGAGTGTGGGGGGCGGCCGGACGCCCGAGGACGGGTACGACCCGGCCGACCCCGTCCAGACCGCCTTCCTGGCCGACCTCGAAGGGCGGGTCGTCCCGCGCCTGGCCGACCTCGACGCCGCGCCGTACGACGCGGTGTTCTACGCCGGAGGGCACGGCACCATGTGGGACTTCCCCGACGACCCGGACGTGGCTCGGCTCGGGCGGGAGGTGTACGAGCGCGGCGGCGTCGTCGCGGCCGTCTGCCACGGCCCGGCGGCGCTGGTGAACCTCACGCTCTCCGACGGCTCGCACCTCGTGTCGGGCAAGCGGGTGGCGGCGTTCACCAACAGCGAGGAGAAGGCGGCGGGCGTGGCGGACGTGGTGCCGTTCCTGCTGGCGGACGCGCTGCGGGAGCGCGGCGCGCGGCACGAGGGCGCGGGGGACTTCGAGCCGCACGTCGTCGTGGACGGCCGCCTGGCCACCGGCCAGAACCCGGCCAGCGCCGCCCCGCTCGCCCAACAGGTCGTCGAGCTGCTGAGCTGACCGGTTGGCGGGTGAAAGCGGGACAAACGCCGCCGGATGTCGGTTGCCCCGCGGCGCCCGGGATCTGATCATCGAGGGGTAGGTCAAGCGCCTCGTGGAAGAAGAAGCGACATGGCAACACACCCCAATCTGGACCCCGAACTCCGTGCCGGGCTCGGCCAGATGATGACGATGCCGGACCTCGGGCTGTCTCGAGAGAGCCTCGCCGGGCATCGGGCCCAGATCAACGCCATGTTGGCGGCCGCGCCCCCGCCGGAGACCGACGTCTCGATCGAGGATCGCCACGTGCCGGGACCCGAGGGCGCACCCGACGTCCGGCTACGGATCTACCGCCCGGCCGGAGCCGAGACGGACCGGCCGGGGCTGTACTGGATCCACGGCGGCGGCATGATCCTCGGCATCCCCGAGATGGACGACGCCATGGTGATCCAGTACGCCGAGGAGCTCGGCGCCGTGATCGTCTCCGTGGACTACCGGCTCGCCCCCGAGGACCCGCACCCCGCGCCGGTCGAGGACTGCTACGCCGGGCTGCTGTGGACCGCCAAGAACGCCGGTGAACTCGGCCTCGACCCCACCAGGCTGGCCGTGGGCGGCGCGAGCGCGGGCGGCGGGCTGGCCGCGGCGACCGTGCTGCTCGCTCGTGACAGGGGCGGGCCCGCCGTCTCCTTCCAGTTGCTCGTCTGCCCGATGCTCGACGACCGCAACGTCACCCCGTCCAGCCACGAGTTCGCCGAGGCCGTCATCTGGGACCGGGCCGCGAACCTGTTCGGCTGGACGGCCCTGCTCGGCGACCGGATCGGTGGCGACGACGTCTCGCCCTACGCCGCGCCGGCCCGGGCCGCCGACCTGGCGGGGCTGCCGCCGTCGTTCATCGATGTGGGGGAGCTGGAGGTGTTCAGGGATGAGTGCATCGAGTACGCGGGGCGGCTCGTGCAGGCCGGGGTGTCGACCGAGTTCCACCTTTATCCCGGGGCCTTCCACGGGTTCGACGGGCTGGTTCCCGACACCGAGCTGAGCCGCAGGGCCAAGGCGAACCGGCTGGCGGGGCTCAAGCGGGCGTTCCGCGTCTGACGCGGGGGCTGGGCGGTCAGGCGGGTGTTCCGCCGTTGGCGCGCAGGCGTACCAGGGCCAGGGCCAGGTGGGCGCGGAGCCGTCCGGCGGAGTCGGCGAGCGAGAAGCCCAGGACCGACTCCGCCCGCGCGATCCGCGCGGCCATCGAGCTGTGGTGCAGGTGCAGGACGGTGGCGGCCCGGCGCACCGAACCCTCGGCGCAGAGCGCCCGCACCGCCGCGCGGGCCTCCCTGCCGAGCCGCTCCATCGACCGTACGTCGGCCAGCTCGGCGATCGCCGCGTCGGGCACGTCGACGTAGAGGGCCAGCGCGCCCAGCTCGGTCCAGCGCACCACGCGGTCCTGCGGCCCGGTGAAGCGCAGCGCGGTACGCGCGCCCGCCCACGACTCGGCCACCCGCGAACCTGGCAGCTCAGGGCCGATACCGATCCGCGAGGAGGCGGGCAGCTCAGAGCCGATACCGACCCGCGCGGAGTCGGGCGGCCGGGGGAGCGCGGTGGCCACCAGCACCGCCTCCGTGTCACCGATCCGGGCCGCGCGGACGTGGTGCCCCATCGTCCGCACCCCGGGCACCAGAGCGAAGCCTTCGTCCACGGGGATCGCGATGGCCAGCGCCTGCAGCGGCGTCGCGGGGTCGAACCCCAGTAGCCGCAGCGCCCGCGCCCGCTCCGCCTCGCCGGTCTCCGCCGACAGCGCCAGCTCCACCAGCGCCGGGTCCCGGCCCTCGCGGGCCAGTGCCACGGCGCGTTCCAGCGTGACCTCCGCCGCGGCCGCGAACCGTTCGAGGACGATCTCGTCCAGCCCGTGCGGGGTGCCCTCGCGCTCCATCCAGACCGCGCCGAGCCCGGACGCCAGCTCCCTGACCATCTTGAGCTCGGCGCCCGGATGGTCGGTGTTCGTGCGGCCAGGTTTCGCTTCGTCGGCCGCTGGGCGGTCGGCGGGGGGCTGGTCGGTGCTCGGGTGGTCGACGTGGCCGTCGGGGAACGTGCGGGTGCGCCGGCCGGTGGCCGCGTCGAGCAGGCCCACCGGGCACTGGGTCAGCCGCGCGGTCGCCGAGAGCAGCACCGGGACGCTCACGTGGTCGCGTACCAGCGAGTCGAAGTAGGCGATGACGCGCACCGCGCTCTCCGCGTCGGTGTCCAGCGTCGACAGTCGGAGCAGCAGTCCTCGCACCACTTCAGCGTATGTCCGAAAACGACCACCTGGCGATGAGACCAAGCGTACGCTAGGTTGGTCTTGTGGATCTCGACTTCTCCGCGGCCGAGCAGGGCTTCCGTGCCGAGGTCCGGGACTGGCTCGCCCGTCACGTACCCGATGGGCTGCCGTCGATGGACACCCCCGAGGGCTTCGAGGCGCACCGCGTGTGGGAGGCGCTGCTCGCCTCCGCGCGGCTGTCCGCCGTCTCCTGGCCGCGGGAGTACGGCGGGCGGAACGCCTCGCTGATCGAGTGGCTGATCTTCGAGGAGGAGTACTGGGCCGCTGGCGCCCCCGGCCGGGTCACCCAGAACGGCGTCTTCCTGCTGGCCCCGACCCTGATGGCGTACGGCACGGAAGAACAGCGGCGGCGCTGGCTGCCCGGGATGGCCAAGGCCGACGAGGTATGGGCGCAGGCGTGGTCGGAGCCGGAGGCGGGCAGCGACCTGGCCGCGCTGAAGTCCCGGGCGACCCGGGTGGACGGCGGCTGGCGGCTGTACGGGCAGAAGACGTGGAGCTCCCGCGCCGCCTACGCCTCGCACGGGTTCGGCCTCTTCCGTACCTCGGACGAGGGCAGGCACCGGGGGCTGACGTACTTCATGTTCCCGCTCGACGAGGTGACGGTCCGGCCGATCGCGCAGCTCGACGGGCTGCCCGGGTTCGCCGAGCTGTTCTTCGACGGCGTCTTCGTGTCCGACTCGATGGTGCTCGGCGCCCCCGGCGAGGGCTGGCGGATCGCGATGGCCACCACCTCCTCCGAACGCGGCCTGGCCCTGCGCAGCCCCGGCCGCTTCCTGGCCACCGCCGACCGGCTCGTCCACCTGGCCCGCGACGCGAGCCCCGAACTCGCCGACCGGGCGGCCCGCTGCTGGACCGACGCCGAGGCGTACCGCCTGCACACCTTCGCCACCGCCCACCGGCTCATGTCGGGCGCCGAGATCGGCTCGGCCGCCAGCATGGGCAAGGTCTTCTGGTCCGAGCTGGACCTGCGGATGCACACCCTGGCCATGGAACTGCTCGGCGAACGGGCGGGGGAGACGCCGTGGCTCGACGGGTTCCTGTTCGCGCTGGCGGGGCCCATCTACGCGGGCACGAACGAGATCCAGCGCAACATCATCGCCGAGCGAGTCCTGGGGCTGCCCCGATGACCTTCGCCTTCACCGACGAGCAACTGGCCCTCGCGGAGACCGTACGCGATGTGCTGCGCGCCCACTGCTCACCCGCCGCGCTGCGCTCCGAACGCCGCCCGGCCTGGGAACAACTGTCCGGGCTCGGCTTCTTCGGGCTGCTCCTGCCGCCGGACGCCGACGGGCTCGGGCTGCGCCTGGTGGACGTGGTGGCCGCGCTGGAGGAGACCGGGCGGGCCTGCCTGCCCGGCCCGGTCGTGGAGACCGCCGTGGCGGCGCCGTACCTGCTGGACGATGTCACCAAGCTCGCCTCCGGGTCGGTCTGCGTGAGCGTGCTGCTTCCCGGCCAGGCGTACGCTCCCGACGCCGACCTGGCCGACCTGCTCGTGGTCGCGCGCGCCGACGGCCTGCACCTGGTCTCCAGGGAGTCCGTACGGCTGGCGCCCCGGCCCGGTGCCGACCCGTGCCGGAGGCTGTTCGACGTCTCCTTCGACGACTCCGTACGGCTGGACCGCTCGTACGTCCCCGCCCTGCGACGGGCCACCGTGGCGACGGCGGCGCAGCTCATCGGGGTGGCCAGGCAACTGCTGTCGGTCACTGTGGCGCATGCCGGGGTCAGGACCCAGTTCGGGGCGGCCATCGGGTCGTTCCAGGCGGTCAAGCACCAGTTGGCCGACGTGGCCATCGCGCTGGACTTCGCCGCCCCCCTCGTCTACCGGGCGGCCCTGTCGGTGGACCGGCCGGTGTCGGGGGCGGATCGGCCAGCGCAGTGGGGAGACCGGGCAGCGCCCGAGGCGGATCGGTCAGCGCAGTGGGGAGACCAGACGGCGTCAGGGGCGGATCGGGCGGCGTCTTGGGGAGACCGGGCAGTGCCGGGGGCAGATCGGACGGGGTCGGGGGCGGACGGGGAGGCACCGTTGGCGGGCCGGTCGGTACGCAGGGCCGGTCGGCCGTTGCCGACCGTGGACCGGGACGTCAGTGCCGCCAAGGCCGCCGCCGGTGAGGCGGCCGCGCTGGCGGCCCGGGTGGCGTTGCAGGTGCATGGCGCGATCGGTTACACCGACGAGCTGGACCTGCGGTTCTGGCTGGCGCGGGCCTGGTCGCTGTCGGCCGCGTACGGTGGCTCCGCCGTACACCGGGCCCGAGTGCGGACGTCGGTGATCGGCGGCGATCTGAGGCGGTACCCGTGAGGTTCGGCGTCCCGCTCGGCCTCATTCACCCGGCCGCGTGGAAGGACGTGGCGGTGGCCGCCGACGAGCTGGGCTTCGAGTCCGTGTGGCTGCCCGAGCACCTCGTGTTCAGCACCGACCTGTCGCTGGCCCTCTACCCGGGCACCTCCGAGCCGGGCATCAAGCCGTCCACGCCGCTGTTCGACGCGCCCGCGTACCTGTGCTGGCTGGCCGCGCTGACCTCCAAGATCAGACTCGGTACGGCCGTGCACCTCTTCGCACTGCGCCACCCGTTCGTGTCGGCCCGCGCCTTCGCCACACTCGACGTGGTGTCATCGGGCCGGGCCATCTGCGGGGTCGGGGCGGGCTGGTACCGGGGGGAGTGGGACGCGGCCGGCATCCCCTTCGCCTCGCGCGGCGCACGGCTGGACGAGGCCATCGAGGTGGCCAGGCAGCTGTGGAGCTCGCCGGTGGTCACGCATTCCGGGCAGTTCTACTCATTTCCCGAGGTGGCGTTCGAGCCCAAGCCCGTACAGCATCGGCTACCGATCCTCTGCGGCGGCGAATCACCCGCCGCCCTGCGCCGGGCCGCGTCGCTGTGTGACGGCTGGATCAGCATGCCGCACACGCTGGAGTCGATCAGACCGCAACTGTCCCGGCTGGCGGCGCTGCGGGGGGAGGGGCGCTTCTCGGTGACGGCCCACGCGTACTCGCTCGCGTCGCCGGACGAGGTGGCGGACTGGGCCGGGCTGGGAGTCGACCGGCTGATCGTCCGGCCGTGGAAGCGCAGCCGCGACGCCGTTTCCAGCCTGGCCGCCTTCGCCGCGGACTACGGGGTCACCTCGCGCTAGCTTCGGTGCCCACCGACGGGCCGGCCCGTCCCCCTACAGACCTCCCAGCAGCCCATCGAGAACTACGGCGATCACGCCGACGGCTCGGGCTCCTGGGTGATGAGGGTTTCGATGGCCGTGCAGAGCAGGTGGATGCTTCGATGGAATTTCTCGTCCTGGCCGTGCCTGGGGGCTTCCTCGAAGGTCAGGGGAAAGCGGGTGCGCAGGTCGGCGTAGTGCTCCGGGGTGATGGCGGGGACCTGGGACTCGCTCTGTTCTTGGAGGGCGAATCCGGTGATGTGGCTCAGGAGGGTGTCGGCGGCCGTGATGAGGTGCGGGTCGGAGACGCCGGCGTCCAGGAGGGTGCGCAGGAGGCGCTCCATGAGGGACAGACCCCCGGTGCTGAGCATCTTGGGGCTGTCGGCCAGGAGGATGGCGCCGCCGGGGTGCTCGTGGAGGCTCCGGCGGAGGGTGACGGCCTGGACCTCGACCTCCTCCCGCCAGGTGGACTCGGGCGGAAGAGCCTCCAGGGCGGCCGTGGCGGCGTCATAGGCCTGTAGGCATACGCGGTCGGCCATCATCGCCAGCAGGTCGTTCTTGCTCTTGACGTGGTAATAGAGGCTGCCCGCCGTGGCGTCGAGGCGCACGGCCACCTGGCGCATGGACAGGCCGTGGTAGCCGACCTCGGCGAACGTGGCCATCCCCGCGTCGACGATCCGCTCCTGGGTGAGCTTCATGGCCCTACCGTAGCGCATTTTGAACACCGTTTGAATCCTGTGCTAGCCTCGCCGTGGCGGTTTCGAACAGTGTTTGAAAGGGGCCTGCCATGAGTGAGTTGCTCTTCTTCGCCACCACGGCCGCGCTGATGGTGATGATGATCAACAGCGGGCTGGCACTGGGACCGGCGCGTGGCCGGCCCGTCCCATGGGTCGCGGTGGGGCTGACGGCGCTGGCCGTGGGCGGGGTGGTGATCCAGCTGGTGTGGTCCGGGGCGATGGACGCGCTCGACAATGACCCCGCCAAGACCGGGTGGTGGCGGGTCGTGACCTCGGTCTTCATGCAGAACGGCGGCGTCGCCGGAGCCGTGTGGAACATCGCGACGCTCGCCGGCGTGGCGGCCCTGGCGCAGTGGTTCTGGGGCGGGCCGCTGACGGTGGCGCTGTTCGCGGGCGGGATCTTCCTGCCGGAGCGGGTCGACGCACTCCTCGGGATGGGCGGCCCCAGCACCGATCCGCGTAACTTCGCCGGCAGCTCGGGGGCCACCTACTTTCTGGGGGCGACCTTGGCGACGGCCCTGTTGATGCGGACCCGGCTCTTGAAGGAACGGCTGCTCGCGGTCGGTGTGCCGCTGCTGGGGTTAGTGATGTGGTTCGCGCAGAGCAACGGGCACGGGCTGGTGGCGGTGTACGGGTTCGTCACCGGCTTCCTGGCGTGGGTCGCGTGGCGAGCGATCGCGACTCGCCGGGAGTCGGCCTAGCGCAGATTGTGAGTGATCATCAGCAGTAACGGGGGCCCTGATCATCCGCGATGCGCACGGTGGGGCGGCCGCCGGTGCGGCCCGAACCGACAAGTACCTACAGGTTCTCGAAGAGCCTGGGTGTCCCGAACTGGTCAGGCGGATGCGAAAGGACCTTGGGCTGGGGCATTGCTGCTATCTCGCGGCGGGCGCACACTGGCCGCTGATAGGAACCACATTTGCGCGATTGGCGACGGGATCGGTGTGAGCGAGCGCGGGTTCCCCTGGCGGATCCTGGCCGCCGGTCTGGCCATTCTCGGGCTGGCCGCACTGGTGGCCGTGGTGGTGCGCGCGGTCAAACCCGAGGCTGAGGTCAATCTCGCCGACCTGGCCGCTGTGACACTGGCCGTGGCCGTGGCCGCGACCATCGGCGCCCTGGTGACCTGGGTCAAGAACTCGCCGACCCGCCACATCCCGACGCATACCGACGCCGACGTCGCCGACATGCTGGCCGGCTTGGTGGAACGGCAGTGGAAGGACGAAGCCCGGCACCGGCTCCTTGACGACCCTCAACCGATCCCGGTGCACTGGCAGTTGTCCACCGATGAGCGGCTGATCAGCCGCCCTCACCTGGTTCCTCCTGAGGCGGAGCCGGATTTCACCGGCCGCAGCGACAACATCAAGGCCCTTGCTGACGCCTTCCGCGCCCTGGCCCGGCGTCGGCTGGTCATCACCGGCAAGGCGGGCATGGGCAAGACCACCCTGGCGGTGCAACTACTGCTGCACCTGCTGGCCAGCCGCAAAGCCGACAAGGACGCAGCTGGAGAGGCCGGCAATGGCGAGGTCGTCCCGGTTCCCGTCCTCCTACCGGTCTCGGGCTGGGACACAGACGCCTACCCCCTGCTCCACGACTGGCTCGCTGTTCGCCTGGTTCAGGACTACCCGGCGCTGGCTGCTCCTGAGTTCGGCCCCGCCGCCGCCATACTCGCCCACGACGGTCACATCCTGCCCATCCTGGACGGCCTCGATGAAATCCCCCAGCGCGCCGGCGCCCGGGTAATCAACGCGCTCAACACCTCGCTGACCGCCCGCGACCAGCTCATCCTCACTAGCCGCACCGCCGAGTTCGCCGCCGCCGTCACCCAGACCCGCCGCCCGCTCACTGCCGCCGTGGTCATCATCCCCCAACGGCTCACGCCCCAAGAAGCCGCCACATATCTGCGCAAGTGCCTGCCCGCAACGCCGTCCGCGGCCTGGGAGACGGTTTTGACCGCCCTGACTGCCAAAGGCGCCCCGGCCGGCCTGACCGAGATCGCCGAAACCCCGCTGGGCCTGTGGCTGATCCGGACCGTCTACCTCGCCCCCGACGCCAGTGACGCCGGCGACTCCGCCGCGTCGCCCAGCCCTCTCGGCAGCGATCCCGCCGTGTTGGTCGGCCCCTTGGGCCGTGACCCGGCCGCACTACGCTCCCACCTCTTCGACCAGCTCATTCCCGCTCTCATCGACACTCGCCGACCTAGCAATGAGCCTGCCCGCCACTTCCTGCCACGCCGCCACTACGACCCCGTCCAAGTGGCCCGCTGGCTCGGCTACATCGCGCACCATCTGCACCATCTCAACCGTCGTAAGCGTCAGGGTCAGTCTGACCGTCCAGATCGTCCGGACGAGACCGCCACCCGTGAGCTCGACTGGTCGCGTCTTCATGTGCTGGTACCACTGCGCAAGATCCGAGTAGCCGTCGGGGTCTGTGCTGGTTCGGTGTTCGGGTTCGGGTTCGGGGTCGAGTTCACCCTGGCGACCGGGCTCGCACTGATGATCGTGTGCGGTGTTCTGGGGGGACTTCTCTTCGGGCTCAGTGAGGAACTCGACCCGGAACCCACCTACGCCAATCTGCGGCTTCGCGGGCGATTCGGCCGCTTCGCCGATGAATTCGTTCTCGCGCTCAAGCTCACGGCTGTGGTCGGGATCGTGATCGCGTTCGCGGTCGCGTTCATCGTCGGCCTGGCGGCGGCACTCATTGTCGTAGTCGTCTATCCGATCGTTACAGGGCTCGCGTTCGGGTACACCGGGCTGATCACAGAGCCCTCGTCCACCGACCGCCCGAGTACGCCGTCATCCACGCTCACCGGTGACCTGAAAATGACAGGGGCCCACACTCTCGCCGTCGGGCTTACGGTGGGGATCACCTTCGGGCTGACCTTCGGGCCTGCAGCAGGTTTCGGGGCTGCGATCGCCTTTGGGCTCACCGGCGGCCTCGGCACGTCACTGAAGGTCCACGTTTCGAAGCCGTGGGACATCACTGTCAAAGTGCCGTTCGGATTCAGAGGACTCGGTACCGCTGGAGTGACTTACCTCACTACAACGGTCCTTCTCTGGGCTGGGCGTCGATTGCCTTTACGGCTCATGCGATTCCTTGATGACGCCCATCGCCTGGGCTTACTACGCACGATCGGTCCGGCCTACCAGTTCCGGCACGCCGCCCTTCAGGACCATCTCTCGGCTGACTCTCCGGATCGGTGATCTTGACCGATTTCAAACCAACACTTCAAGACTCCGGCCGCGATCGACGCTGTCAAGATCTCGCTCTGGTGGCGGCCGGTGCGCTTGGGCGCGTTCGTGTCGCGGAGCGTGGCCCGGGCCCCCAAGCGCACCCCTCCTGGGCGGCGGTTTGTCGCTCGGCTTGTTGGTGATTTTCAGCGGTGAGTGGCGCGAGCTTCAGGCCTATGTGTGGCGCTCTGGTGTCTGCGGTCATGACGTAGGTGGTGCGGGCAGATCTGTGCTAGGCGTGCGGTCTGTTCGGCGCTCGCCTTGGCTTCGATCTGAAGGTGGACTTCGCCCGAGCTGTTGTAGAACTCGGCATCGGTCTCGTAGCTTCCGCCCTGCTTCTTTGAGATCAGGTCTCTGGAGTAGGTGCCCACAAGCTGAATGATCAACTGAGTGGCGGCTTGCCGTGGCCACAAGAGAGTCGCGCCATGTCAGTGCCGAGACCTACCGCGGGGTTACTCCGCCAGGACCCGGACCTGATCGGCCGGAGGAGCGATCACCGTCGTATCGCCCCAATCGGAGAAGGTGATCTCCACTGACGTCTTCGCGGTCAGTCGTTGCCGCACCGGCCGCCCCTGGTCGTCGAGCCAGAGTTCGTACGTGGCCTGCGCGCCGAACTCCTTGAGCAACTTGCCGCGCAGCCGCGCCTGCGCCGCCCGATCGCCGGCCCTTACCCCAACGTATTCGTCCTCGGTGTCTTGCATGAGTGGCAGTGGATCGTACGCCTCCAGGAACGCACTGAGGTCCAACCCGTCGAGTGCCGCCCGCACATCGATGGCGACCGTGTAACGGGCGAGCCCGCCGTCGGACGCGGGGCCGCTCACCCGTCCCCGAGCGGCCAGCATCTCATGCACCTGGTGACTGTTCACCAGCGTCATGGCCTGGCTCGTCACCAGGCCGATGCCGAACAAGTTGTACGGCTCGTGCTCTTCGGTGACCTTGTCCCAGATCTTGCCCGGAGCCACCTCCTCCCCCGGCATCTGCATGTACGCGGCACCGCCCGTCCGGATGAGTCGCCCGCGTAAGCCCTCGCCCAGATCGGCGGAGACGTCCTGGTCCTGCCCCCTGGTGACCACAGTGGCGCTCTGAACTCCCTTCACCGCCACCCGCTTGACGTCCGAGTGCGCCTGCAGATAAGTTCTGACGTATCCAGCGACCTCGGGAGCGGTCTTCGCTGCCGAGCCGCAACCCGCCATCAGCAGAGCTAACACGGCGATCATCACGTATCTGGACATGCCCGGGATGCTCGCATAGCGGTGTGCAGAACCCTTGGGGCGGGACGTGCAGATCGTGCACAGAAAAGGTCCGTCCGACCTTCCGACGATCAAAAGCTCTTCGCTCACATGGCCCGCATGCTAGAGATCAACACGTTGCGGATCAATCATTCAAGGAAGTCGTCGAGACGCCCGCCGAGTCTCTTCGCCATCAGCATGCCGAAGTTCCTGCCAAATGGCGCTAATGGATCCACGCCACCAAGCGTGAACCGCCTGGGTCGTTGAAGGGTTGAAGGAAGTTCGAGGCTCTGGTGTGACTTGGATCCCTTGATGACGTGATTTTGGGATCGCTCATTGTCGTGGTCGGATCGGGCTGGAGCTCCTACGGTTGCGGCGAACCGCACAGGAGGAACAATCGGTGGAGCCCATCGTCGACGGCCGCGTCGGCGGCCAGGAGCCGGTAGGTCTGGGTCTCGTGACCCGCACGTCCACCGTCACCGCCAGCACGCCGGCGAACAGCACCCAGCGCCCTGAACCTGCGCTCTTGAGCGGCACGAGCCAGGCCAGGCCGGCGAGCGCCACGAACGCCAGCGACGGGACCATCCGGGGCAGGACGTGGGTGACGAAACCGTATCCCTCGATCATCGTCGGCATACCACGCCGGACGAACCAACGTTCGGTCTGGCGTAGCACAGCGGGTGGTGCCGTCAGCGTCACGGGTCGCTCGCCGGCGCTGGGAGTCATCGTTTTGCGGATGGCTGTCGCGCGGCCGAGGCGGTGCGGCGGGCGCGGCGGATGACGCGGTCCATGTAGCGGCTCAACACTCCGGGGGTGGCTCCGGCGGCGAGGCGGAGTGCCCGGGTGCCGGCGTCGGGGATGACCCGTGCGCGGCCGGCGACCGTGCCGGCCAGGAGGGCGCCGGCGACGGCTTCGGGGGTGAGGGCCCGCTCGCCGCCGGAGAGCGCGCGCAGCTCGGGTGGCTTGTGCGGCGACTCCTTGGCCAGCATGGGGGTGTCGACGTCGGGCGGGTAGACGATGGTGACCGTGATGCCGTGCGGGCGCAACTCCTGACGCAGCACCTCGCCCAGACCGGCCACGGCGAACTTGGTGGGGCAGTAGGCGCCATAACCGAAGACGCCCACGAAGCCGGCGGCCGAGGAGATGCAGGTGATGGTGGCGCGTGAAGCCTGCCGCAGGTCCGGTAGCGACTGCCGGATGGCGTGCAAGGTCCCGAAGTAGTTGACCTCCATGTGGCGGCGGTGGTCCTCGTCGGTCAGGTCCTCGAAGTAGGCGGGCCTGACGATGCCGGCGCAGGTGATCAGGGCTCCGATCGTGCCGTGGCGTTCGCGGCCCGTGTTCAGAGCCGCGTGCAGGGAGTTCGGGTCGGTGACGTCGCCGGTGGCCACGACGAGCCTTTCTGAGGCGTCGTGCTGGAGGCGGTCGTGGTCGTCGTCGGGCAGACCGATGGCGGTGACGGCGGCGCCGGCGGACAGCAGCAGCCTGGTGGTGGCCAGGCCGATTCCGCTGGTGCCCCCGGTGATCGCGACGTGCCGGCCTTTCCAGTGGTCCTTCGTCATGGCTGGTGTCATGGTCATGGCCTTTCCGCTTCGGCGGGGACGGGGGAGGGCCGGGCTGTCTCGGTGGTGTCCGGCTCGTGCGGTGGCTTGAAGGTGTCGTTGTCGATGTCCGGCCAGTCGAAACGGTCGCGGAGCTCGGCGAGGTAAGTCTGGTAGGTGTGGCTGTCGACGTAGCCGGCGTGCCTGGCGCTGTCGATGTAGGCGACTCCGCCGCGCAGGTCGGGTTCGTCCGCTCGTTTGAGGGCGGCCAACTGCTCGCGGTGCAGGCCGGTCTCGCGGGCACGGATGTCCATCACGATGAGCTGTGCCATCTCGTCGAAGCGCTTGTAGGCGGCGTCGGCGAACTCGATGAATCCCAGGACATAGAGGCTGTCGTGCTGTCTGGAGAACACGTTCAGGTACAGCCGCGGGCGGCCCTGCCTCCACTCGAACAGGGCCTCGTCCAGGAACGGGATGCGGTATTCGTAGCCGGTGGCGAGCAGGATCACCTCGATGTCCTCCTCGGTTCCGTCGGTGAAGACGGCACCGGTCGCGGTGAGGCGTTCGACGTCGGGCTTGGCGATCAGGTCACCGTGGGCCAGATGGTGCAGGACCTGGGTGTTCATGATCGGGTGACTGGTCAGCACGTCGTGGTCCGGGGCGGGCAGGCCGAGCCGTGTGAGGTCTCCTACCAGGGTGTCGATCAGTTCGTTCGGGTCGCCGGAGAGGCTGACTCCCCTGGGGGGCGGGATGACGCCGCCGAGCAGCGCGTCGGTCGGCAGCCCGAAGACGTGCTTGGGGATGTAGCGGTAGCCCCGCCGCACGGACAGGAACGCCTTGCCGGCGTGCCGTGCGGCGTCGCTGGCGATGTCCACACCGGAGTTGCCGGCTCCGACGACGAGGACCCGCCGCCCGCGGAATTCCAGGCCGTCGTCGAAGGTCACCGAATGCCGTATCTCGCCGGTGAAGACATTCGCGCCTTCGAGTTCCGGCACGTTGGGGTGCCAAGTGACGCCCGGCGCGGCGATGAGCCCGTCATAGGTCTTGGTGGCGCCGGTCGACAAGGTGACGCTCCACCGGTCGCCCTCGATGGGGACGGCCCTGGTGACGGCGACGCCGAGGGATGCCTTGTCGTAGAGGCCATAGCGGCGCGCGAAGCTCCTGACGTAATCGCGGATCTGCCGCCACGACGGGTAGTCCGGGTAGTCGGGCGGCATCGGGAATCCGTAGAAGCCGCTGGTGTAGCGGGAGCTGATGAAGTGCGCGCTCTCGTAGACCGGGCTGCCGGGGTTGTCCATGTCCCAGATCCCGCCAAGGTCGTCGTGCCGCTCGTACCAGTCGAACGGCACCCCTTCGGCGGCCAGCGCCCGAGCCATGACCATGCCGGCCGGCCCGCCGCCCACCAGGCAGTAGATGCGGGTGTACGCGACCGGCTCGACGGTGCCGGCCGTACGGGTGCGGCGGCGTAGCCGGGATTCGGCGATGGCGGCGTAGACAGCGGGCTTGTGCCGCCGCAGCCGCAGCGCGACCACCACGCCACCGGCCGCGGCCAGGATCAGCAGCCCGGGCACGGCGTTGATCAGCACGTTGTCCGACCCGGTCAGAGCGCTGTAGTTGACGACGGACAGAACGAAGGCTCCGGTCAGACCGGCGAAGCCGATGGTCGGTGCGACCACGCAGCGCCACAGATCGCGGTCGGGACGCTTGCGGAAGAACGCGATCACCGCGAGCGCCGCCAGCGCCTGGAGAAGCACGATGCCGAGCGTGCCAAGCCCCACCAGGCTGCTGGCGAAGACGGTGTACGGGTCAGCTCCGCTGATCGCGAATCCCGCCGTGACGACGATCGAGACGGCGGTGACGACGACGCTGCCGATGTGCGGGCTCTGGTGGCGCGCGTGGTAGTGCCCCAGCCTGGCGGGCAGGACGCGCTCGCGGCCAAGGGCGAACAGATAGCGGGCGGCGGCGTTGTGCAGCGCGAGCAGCGAGGCCAGCACGCTGGTGCACAGCAAAACCGCGGCGAGGTCATAGAAGACGACCCCGGCGTTGTCCTTGATGAGGGTGAACACCAGGTCGCCGAGCAGTTGCCCGGCCAGGGCCGGTGCGTCGGCACCGCCGGCCGCGCCGACGATGATCCAGCTGGTGACGATGTAGAAGGCGCCGATCGAGGCGACCGCGATGTAGGTCGCGCGGGGGATGCTGCGTTCCGGGTTGCGAGTCTCTTCTCCGTACAGCGCCGCGGATTCGAAGCCCACGAAGCTGGTGAAGGCGAACATCAGGGCGATGCCGATGGACCCGGAGAAGATCGTCGCGGGGCTGAAGGAGATGACGGGCAGGGCCTGCGCGCCGTGCCGGGCAACCGCGGCGCCATCGAAAATGATCAGGATGGCGAACTCGAGCACCATGAGGGTGCCGAGCACCTTGGCCGACAGGTCGGCGGAGCGGTATCCGAGGGCGGCGACCACGACGAGCGCCAGGGCGCTGTAGAGGTACCAGGGTAGGTCCACCCCTGAGCCGAGCAGGACGAGCCTGGTGAAGTAGCCGAAGGCCCCGACGAGCCCGCAGGCGAGCCCGATGTAGGCGATCACGGCCAGGTAGGCCGCCGCGACCCCGACCGGTTTGCCGAGTGCGCGGGCGATGTAGGTGTAGAAGGCGCCGGTGTTCACCACGCGCCGGCTCATCGCCGCGTACCCGACCGAAAAACAGAGCAGGACGACGGTGCCGATTCCGAAGGCGGCCGGCAGCCCGGCTCCGTTGCCTCGGATGAGGCCGAGCGGGATGTTCCCCACCATCGCGGCCATCGGGGCCGCCGCGGCGATGACGAGGAAGACGACGCGCCGCGTGCTCAGCGTTCTTCGTTGATCGACGGCTACATTCTCGGGATCTCGGGTCATCCCGGCACCTCCATGTCGCGAAAGGCCATCCATGCGCCATGGCCTGGCGACAGTGTGTATTTGGTCACCTGAATTGGTCAAGCGTCCAGGACAAGATGTGTTAGAAATGGGCCGTGGCAAACACACGAAACCCCCAGCGCCGTGCCGACCAGGGCCGACGTGACCAACTGGTCGGCGCAGCCTCCCGCGTGATCGCCCGCGACGGCGTCGCGGCGACGACGACCCGCAACGTCGCCCGGGAGGCCGGAGTGCCGCTGGGGCTGGTCCACTACTGGTTCTCGGGGAAAGAGGAACTGCTCGAGGAGGTCGTGGGCGGTCTGCTCGAGCAGCTCAAGTCCGTCGCCGCCACCGCGTACGCCCAGGACACCGGTGATCCCGAGCAGGACCTGCTGGCGAGCTTCCGCGCCGCGTTCGAGGTTGTCAGCCAGGACGACCCCGGACGCCAACTGGCCGTCTATGAGCTCACGACCTGGGCCCTGCGCGCCCCTGATCAGCGCGAGCTGGCCCGACGGCAGTACACCGCCTACCGCACCTCGGCGTACGCCGTCATGGCCCCGTGGCTGGCCCGCACCGGTCGCGACTTTCCCGGCGGGGCCGAGGCGCTGGCTCGCTTCGTCGTGACGCTCTTCGACGGCGTCGTCCTGGCCTGGCTGGCCGACCCCGAAGGCACGCGCCCCGACGAGGTCTTCACCCTGGCCAGCCAGCTGATCGCCGGAGCACTCCGACCACGACCCGCCGAGTCACCCGACAGCCGGCAGTGATGCGGCGGGTCCCGACCCGCAGGCCGCATGGAGGGGTCAGGCCCAGCACCTGCTCGATCGAAATCTGTTGATCGCGGTGATTGCTCCCCGCGAGCCCTCATGCGGTCGTGTGGTGCGGGCCACCCGTTCGGATTCCTCGAGCTTCCCGGCACGTCGTCGGCACCGCCAAATGCATCGGTTCATGGCGTCCGCATTGTGTCGGTTTTGCCGGAGACGCCGCGCCGCCTTCGTGGTTGGCGGACACGAGGCTCGGCGGGCGATCGGGTGCGTGCCGTTTCGGTGCTCGCGCAAGCTTCGCGGAAGCCGGGCGGTGTGAGGTCAGGCGCGGTGGCGGCCTCCGCGTGATCCTGCGCGGGTTGTGCGCGCAGGGGGACGTGCCGGGGCGACGGCTTGCGTTCGTGGGGTCACAAGCAGGTTGCCGTCCCCCGCCCGCAGCTCGTCGTACCAGGTGCGCAGTTCGTCCTCGACGGTGTGCGGGGCGGCCGGCGCCTCGTGGCTGTGCTGGCGGCGGGCACGGGCGGCGGTGTCGAAGGCATCCGTGCGGGGCGGGACGGCCGACGGGAGACGGTGGCGGCGGCCCCGTGACGGTGCGTCCTGGGCGAACGCCTCCGCGCCGTGGGCAGCGCCCAGGGGACGATGACGGCGCCCCCGCAGAGGACCGTCCGAGGCGATGGGGGCCGCCTCCTCGACAGGGTGCCCGCTGCTGCGACGCCGCCCGTAGTAGCCGCCCGCCTGAGGGCTCTCCGCCTGCTCGGCCGTGGGCCAGGGTTGTGTCGATCGCGTGTACGGCGTGCGCGTGTCGGCACGGGGCCCGGGACGATGCGGCGTGCTGTCAACGGACGGTGCGAAGGCGTCGAATCGCGTCGTCGCCGCGCTGGGGACGGGCGTGAACGCGTCGAACTCCGTCGTCGCATCGGGGATCGGCGCCGAGGCCCGCGCCAGCAGGTCGGCGATCGGCTCCAACGGCTTCAATCGTTCCAGGATCGAGCGGCTCGCACCGGCCACCAGACGCGGGTCGGTCACGTCGAGGCGTGGCTCGCTCGTGAGCGCGGACGCGATGACCTCGGCAGGGACGGCGAAGTCGAAGTCGGTCGACGCGATGAGCTCGTTCGAGGTGACGAGCTCGGCCGGGGTGCTGAAGGCGAGGTCGTTCGCGGTCGTTAGCTCGTTCGGGGTGGTGAGCTCGGCTGGGGTGGCGACGGCGAGGTCGTTCGCGGTGGTGAGCTTGGCCGGGGTGGTGAGGGCCGAGGTGGCCGTGCGGGCCAGGACAGGGGCTGTTTCGGTGCGGGGCTTCCGGCGGCGGCGCCGGTGGCCGACGGCCGCCGGGGTGGGGGCGGGGGCGGCGAAGGCGGCCGCGCGGGCCGGTCGTACGCGCATATGCCTGGTCTTGGCGACGGCGAGCACCGCGAGGGCGGCCACCAGTGCGGAGCCGATCAGTGCGGGAGACGAGAGAGTGGACACCGGCGTGGCGGACGACGCGTCGACGACGGTCGGAAAGGGGGCCGGGTTGCTGGTGACCGCGTTCGTGTCGGCGGTGGCCGGTTTGGCGTGCTTGCCCTTTTTGGGCGCCTGTTCGGCGGCCTTCGTGGTGGACGCGGGCGACGACTTGCGGGTGGCCGTGGGGGCGGGGGAGACGGCCTGCTTGGGGCGGGTGGCGAGTGGGGCCTGGAGGTGTTCGCTCTGCCCGACTCCCTGCCCGATGCGGGAGATCATGTCGATGAGCGGGGTGCCGTCGGGGAGCTGGAGCTTGCCCACGTCGGTCGTGGAGGTCGTGGAGGTCGTGGAGGTGGACGCCTGCTCGTTCGCCCGCTGCTGCGCGTCCTGTTCCCCCTCGACCTGCTTCTGGGCGGCCTCGTTCTCCAGGCGGGTCTTGATCTTCTCCGGGTAGCCGTAGCCGACGACCTTGCTGGTGTCACGTTCCTTGCGCTTGGCGACGCCGCCGTCGATGTTGCCCTCGATCGTGAAGATCGTGTCGCCCTCGACCTTGGTCACCAAGCCGACGTGGTCGATGGCGTCGATGTCGTTCGAGCCGCCCCAGTCGTAGAAGACGAAGGCGCCCGGCATGGGCTGGTGCCCCCAGGCGCCGTGCTCCTTGAACCACTCGGCGTGCCCCACCGTCCAGGCGAACTGACCGATCCAGTCCTCGTAGCCGAGCTTGTGCGCGGCCCACGACAGGTACATGTCACACCAAGGGGCGGAGCTGTAGTCGGCGTCGAACTCGACGTTCTTGCCGTACCAGTGGCCGAACTTGGTGTACGCATCGCCCTTCTCGGAGTAGCCAAGCTGACTCTCGAGCAGGTCGACGAACTTCTTCATCTCTGGCGTCATGGACGTGCGAAGGAACCTTCCGGGCAAGACCGGGTTTATCCACACAGCCACGGGTACGTGGGACGTATGTAGCAAAACCGGAGGCCTGTCGTCTTCCGTGATGAAGGAGGCTACCGTGGCGAAAGGGCAGGTCAAGCACGGGTCAAGGTAGCTCCAAAGGTAATGCGCGCCAAAACCGCAGGTCAAAAGCTTGCCAGAAATGTCCCCACAAGGACGGTTTGATAGTAAAAGATCTACCTTTGGGTGTCTAGAACGTGTTTCGGTAGAACGTGTTCTAAGATGCTGCAATGACGATCGACGTCGCCACCGGCGAGTCCCGCATCGCCGCCCTGTGCGCCCTGGCCCAGCAGACCAGAGACCTGATGGACGCGGTGCTGATCACCGACGTCGACGAGGACGAGCTGGTGGCCGTGACCGCCGAGCTGGCCGCCCTGACCGAACGTCTCGAAGCGACCGTCCGCGTGTCCTCGCAGTCTTTCGACATCGCGCCGGACGGCACCGTACGCCACCTGGGCAACGCCGCCATCGGCGCGGCCAACCCGTTCGCGGTGCCGCTGGTCGTGGAGCGGGTCGCGAGCGGTGGGGTACGGGCAGAGGTGTCGTTCCGGATGCTGCACGAGGGGCCGCCGGGCTCCGTGCACGGCGGGATCATCGCGATGGCCCTTGACCACCTGCTGGGGCAGGCGGTCGCCGTCGCCGGGCTGGCGGGCATGACGGGCACGCTGACTCTGCGCTATCGGGCGCCCGTGCCGTACGGCCGCCCGGTGATCGTGACGGCGGAGCACACGCGCACGGAGGGGCGCAAGGCGTGGGCGGACGGCCGCGTGTCGCTGCCGGACGGCACGGTGCTGGCCGAGGCGACCGGCCTGTTCATCACCCCGACGGCGTGGTTGGACGGGCCTCCGTGAGTAGTCCGCGCCAGTCAGTGGCCCGCGCGGGTCAGTAGCCCGCGCCCGTCAGCAGCCCGCCGTCCACTGTGAACTCGCTGCCCGTGCAGTAGCTGGACCGGTCCGAGGCCAGGAACGCCACCACGTGCGACACCTCCACCGGCTTGGCGAAGCGCTTGATGACCATGCTGCGGAGGAACGCGTCCGCGTCCACCTCGCTCATGATCTCGGGATCCAGGGCCATGGAGGTGTTGATCGCCCCGGGATGCACCGAGTTGACGCGGATCTTGAAGCGGGCCAGCTCGCGGGCGGCCGACTTGGTGACCCCCCGGATGGCGAACTTGGAGGCCGCGTACGCCGACATCCCTTCGGCGCCGATGAAGCCCTCGATCGAGGAGATGTTCACGATCGAACCGCGCCCGGCCGCCCGCATCGGCGCGATCGCCGACTTGACGCCGAGCCAGGTGCCCTTGAGGTTCACGTCGATCACGCGGTCGAACTCCTCGACCGCCATTTCGGTGATGCGCCGAAATTTCAGGATCCCGGCGTTGTTGACCAGGACATCTAACTTGTCGTACATGTCGACGGCGGTCGCGACCGCGCGCGCCCACTCCTCCGGGGCGGTGACGTCGTGATGGACGAAGGTCGCGCCCGTCTCCTCGGCCAGCGCCTTGCCCTCCTCGTCCAGCACGTCACCGAACACCACGCGCGCTCCCTCCTCCAGGAACAGCCGCACATGCGCCTCGCCCATGCCGCGCGCTCCACCGGTGATCAGCGCCACCTTGCCGTCAAGCAGTCCCATTGCGACCTCCCGCCGCGACGGCCACCGAGGCCGCCTCCATAGATCGGTAGACGGGGATCCCGGCCGCCGCCACGATCGCCCTGACCTCGTCCTCGACACCGGGGGGTGCGCACTCGCCGTTCCTGGTGACCAGCGTGACCCTGATCCCCGGGAGCGCGTCCTGTGTGGCCGCCAGCGCCCGCGCGTACTCGAACAGCGGTTCGGCCCGCGTCCCATAGGTGAAGAAGCTCTGTACGTTCACGTGCGCCACCACATCCGGGTACGGAAGGTGCCGCACGATCACCTCGACGGCCCGCCGGACCAGGTCCGGCCCGCTCCGGGGGCCGACGGGCACCTCCAGCGGGTTGGCCAGCGAGGAGCCGGCCCCCAGCCCGAGCCTGCGAAGCTCGCCGAGCACCGAGTCCGGCAGCGGCCCGAGCGGCACCCCGGCCCGATCGAAGACATCGGCGGCCAGCACACTCGCCCCGCCGCTCGGCCCGATCACCAGCGCCCCGCCATGCGATGCCGCCCTCAGAGAGCCCGGCTCGTCACCTGAAGCCGCGCCAGGCGCGCCCACCTGGTCGCCCGGGACCGCGGTCCCGTCGTACGGACCTGTTGTTCGGGTGCCGTGGGCCTGGAAGAAGGCGAGAACACCGATCAGGTCGTCCTGGGAGGTCACCAGGGTGGCCCCGGTCTGGTCGGCGAGTGCCTGCCAGATCCGCCCGTCGCTGACCAGGCCGCCGGTGTGCGAGGCGGCGGCGCGCTGACCCTGGGCGCTGCGCCCGCCGACCAGCAGCACCACCGGCATGGGAGCGGCCGCCAGCGCCTCGTACAGCGCCCGCCCGTCACGCGGGTCCTCCAAGTAGAGGCCGACGGCCCGCGTCTCGGGGTCGGTCGACAGCCAGCGGAGCAGTTCGGCCGGGGTGACGTCGGCGGCGTTCCCCACGGTGACCACCCGGCTGAACGCCAGCCCCCGCCGCTCGCCGACCTTGATCACCTCTCCGGCCAGCCCGCCGCTCTGCGAGATCAGCGCGACCGTCCCCGCCGGGCCGAGCCCGCCGCCGACGAACGTCTGCCGCCCGCGCGGGCAGTACACGCCCATGCAGTTGGGGCCGAGCAGCCGCGTCCCCGCCGCCCGGGCCGCGGCGACGAGCTCCTGTTCCAGCTCCGGCCGTCCCGCCTCGCCGAACCCGCCGCTCATGACCTGTACGTACGGCACACCGATCGCCTGCCGGACGACCTCGGCGCACCGCTCGGCGGGCACCGCCACCAGCGCGTAGTCCACGTCGGCCGTGGCCAGGGAGGGCACGGCGGGTACGCCGCCCACCTCCCGCGCCTCCGGATGCACGGCCACCAGCGGGACACCGGCGGCCTTGTAGAACTCAAGGAACATGTTCCCGAAGTTCGGCCTGCTGGTGGACGCCCCGACCACGGCCACCGCCCTGGGCTCGAAGAGCGGCCCGAAATCCGCGGGCTCCCCGGAATCCGCAGCCTCAGGCGCGGCGTCGGCAGCCGGGAGATACCGCGCGTCCACCGCCACAATGCCCGACTCGGTGGCGATGACCGGATTGATCTCGAACTCGCCCAGTTCCAGCCGCTCCCACAGCCCGCCGGCCCCGCCGACCGTCATGAGCAGCTTCACCACCGCGTCCACGTCCACCCCGGGACGCCCGCGCAGCCCGTACAGCACCGGAGACCCGCGCAGCGACCCCAGCATCCGCCGCGCGTCCCCCTCGGAGATCGGGCACAGGCCCAGCGCCGTGTCCCGCAGCGTCTCGGCCCACACCCCGCCCAGCCCGGCCAGCAGCACGGGCCCGAAGCCGGGATCGTGGACCAGCCCGACGATCAGCTCCACCCCGGCGGAAGCCTGCTCCTCGATCAGGAACCCCTCGGTCCCGACGACCTCGGCCAGCATCCGCGCGGCCTCGGCCGGGACGTCGGCCCGGCGCAGCCCGAGCACCACGGCCCCGGCCTCGGACTTGTGCACGATCCCGGGCCCGTACGCCTTCAGCACCAGCGGCTCGCGCAGGTCCATCACGGGACCGAAGTCCATCCCGCGCACCACCACCCCGCGCGGCACCGGCACCCCGGCCTCCCGCAGCAGCGCCTTGGCCTCGTGCTCCGCGACCACCGCTCAGCTCCCCAGCAGGTGGCCGTGCTGCTCTCTGATCTCCCTGCGCAGGAGCTTGCCGGGCCCGCCGGAGGCGTCCTCGAAGTGCGGCAGCGTGTCGGCCACCACGATGCGGTCCGGCCGCTGGTGCGGGGCCAGTTTGTCGTCCAGGGCGAGTGCGAGCTTGGCCGCGTCGAGCGAGTGCCCGGAACGCGCCACCACGGCCAGCAGGATCCGCTGTTCGGCCGCGTCCTGCCCTTCGACGTGCGCGGGCACCCCGACCGCCCCGGCCTCCGCCACGCCGTCGAGCGCGGCGGCGGCCTCCTCGACCGCGACCGGCTGGGTCCAGACGCCGCCCTTGAGAATGGCGTCCTCGCGCCGCCCGAGTACGCGCAGCACGCCGTCGGGGGAGACCGAGCCGAGGTCGCCGCCGACGTACCACGCGCCGCGCAGCACCTCCGCGGTCTTGTCCGGCAGCCCGTCGTAGCCGGTCATCCGGTGCGGCCCGGCCAGGTTGATCTCGCCGACCTCGTCCACCACGCGGCGGCCCGACGGGTCCGTGACCCGGACGGCGTTCCCGGTACGCGCCCGGCCCGACGAGCCGAGCGGCGCGGAGCCGTCGTCGACCCGGCCCATGCAGGTGTAGGGGGCCTCGGTCTGGCCGTAGTAGGAGTAGACGCCCGCGCCGGGCAGCCGCTCCTTGATCCGGCCGAGCATGGTCGCGGTCAGCGGCTCGCCGCCCAGCATGATCACCCGGATCGACGACAGGTCCACCGCCTCGTGCTCGGACGAGCCCAGCAGCGCCGCGTAGAACGACGGGATCTGCGACACGTGCGTGACCCGTTCGCGCGGCACGACGCGCAGGAAGTTCGCCGGGCCCCAGTCCTGCTCCAGCACCAGCCGCATCCCGGCGTACAGGGCGGGCCCGACGATGGCCGGGAAGCCGATGCCCCAGATGATCGCGCCCGTGCCGAACACCGCGTCGGGCCCGCGCGGCACGTCGAGCCAGATCTGCGCGGTCGCCAGCGACGAGGCGTGCGTGTGGACCACGGGCTTGGGCAGCCCGGTCGTCCCCGAGGTGTAGTAGAGCGCGAGCGGGTCGTCGTGGAAGCCCGCGAGCGGCGGCTCTTCCTCCGAGGCATCCGAAGTGTCCGAAGCGCCCACCTTGATCCAGGTGGTGATGGCGGGCAGCGACGGCCTGATCTCCGCCACCACCTGCTCCACGGTCGAGTCGTACACGAACGCCGTGCACCCCGACCGCTCGACCACCGCACGCAGCGTGTCCACCGGCCAGTACGGGTTCAGTGCCGCCGTCACCGCGCCGATCTTGGCCTGCGCCAGGTACACCTCCGCCACGTGCAGCGTCTCGTTCAGCAGCGCCGCCACCCGCATGCCCGGCGTGACGCCCGCCGCCAGCAACGCGTGCGCCCGCCGGTTGACGCTCCTGTTCAGCTCGTCGTAGGTGAAGCTCCGCTCGCCGCAGTAGGTGAGCGCCACCCGGTCGGGGGTGCTCATCGCTGCGGCGGTCAGGATCGCGTGGCCATAGTTGCCGTACGGTGATCGCGCCATCGGGGGGTGCCTCCGTCGTCAGAGGGGTGGATGCCGGTAGAGAGACCAATGCCGTCAAAGGGGGGAATAGAGCACGAAGACGTTTCCTGAGGGATCGCGCAGCACGGCCCGCGTTTCGTGCGGCCCGTCCTCCGGCTCGCGGACCACTTCGGCGCCGCGCGCCACCAGATCGGGTACGGACTGCCGCACGCTGTCCACCTTGAACGACGGCGCGGCCGAGGCGGTGACGTGCTCGGCGGGCCCGGCCAGCGCCACGGTGACGCCACCCCCGTTCAGCGCGGCGAACCTGTCACCGTCACGGAACTTCACCGGCAGCCCGTAGAAGGCGATCGCCTCGTCCAGATCGGCCACGGGTATGAGCACGTTGCCAACGATCACGCGGGCCTCCAATGCGGTAAGTCGTCCACGAACGTCACCCGCACCGGCATCCCGATGCGGACCTCCTCCGGCGCGCACCCCACGACCTGGCCGAACACGCGCGCGCCTTCCGGCAGATCGACCCAGGCCAGCACGTACGGCTCGCGGCCCCGGTAGCCGGGCGCGAACGAGCGGTGCACCACGGTGTACGTGTGCACCACGCCCGCGCCGGAGACCGGCTCGAAGACGAGTTCGCCACCGCACCGAGGACAGTCGGCCTCGGGGAGGTGGACCCGCCGATCGCAGGCCGTACAGCGCTGGACGACCAGCTCGCCGCGCCTGCAGGCGGCCCAGTAGGCGGAGGTGTCACAGGTCATCGCTAGCCAAGCTAGCGCACGCTTGGTTGCTCGACAAGCCTAGCCGGCGGGTTCCTCGGCCGGCTCGCCCGAGGTCAGCGAATCATCCGTGAGCGAGGTCCGCGCATCAGGGCTCGGCGAGACGAAGGCCGGAGTTGAGGGTGGAGTTTCGGAGCGCGGCGAGTCCGAGGGCAGCGCGGCGGGCGGCTGGGACGGCGTCGGGGTGGCGGGCTCCTCGGTGGGCGGGCCGGCCGTCGGCTGCGAGGTGCTCGGCGCGGGGCACGGCGGCCCGTCCACGGTCACCTCGCTGACCTGCGGGCCGTTGGCCGCCGCCGGTTCGGTCAGCAGCAGGAGGCCGAAGTGCGCCTGCTTGCCGCAGCCGACCGAGCCCAGGTCGCGGGCCACGGAGTCGGTGTAGGCGGTCTGGCCGGTGAGCGTGCGGGTCTCCATGTGCACCGTACGGGCCTGGCCGTCGCCGTCACGCCGCGTGTACGTGATGCGCAGCCGTACCGGCCCCCGGCCGTCGGCGGCCACGCGTACCGCGCCCGCCGAGCCGGTCCACTGGACGATGTCCGCCGACCGCACGGCCGGGCTGGGCAGCGTCCGCGCGGACTGCCGGGACGTCGTGGGCGCGGGCGCGCTGGAAACGGTGACGGGCGCGGTGGCGGACGGTACCGGGGCGATCGTCGCCGTCCTGGCGGTGGGACGGCCGGTCTCCGAGGTCCGGCGGACCGGGGTCTGGTCGTCGACCGGGCTGGGATCCAGCGGTTCGGACGTCTTCGGCCGCGGCATCAGCACCGTGCCCGCAGGGCCGGAAGAGAGCCCGCCGGAGAGCACCACCGCGATCAGCACGGCGACCACCGCCGCGCCCGCGATCCACAGGTGCGGCGGCAGCCTGGGCACGCTGATCCGCCGGCCGGCCCCCGGGGTGGTGGTCGGCGCGTCGGTCCTGGCCAGCGGGAAGCGGAGCGCGAGGAGCGTGGCCAGCTCGCCGAGGTGGCGGCGCCCGCGCTTCTCCCAGTCGGGGCCGTAGCCGGCGACCGCGTCCTCCTCCACCTCCGCCGCGAACTGCAGGGCGGAGGCGTACCTGACCGCCGGGTCCTTGGCCAGCCCGCGCCTGAGCAGGTCGCGCAGCGAGTCGGGGGCGACCTCCAGCGGCACCGGCTCGACCAGATGCTTGTCCCGCAGCGAGGGGACGTCCTCCGCCTTGTACGGCGGCCGCCCCTTGACGGTCTCGAACAGCAGGCACGCCGCCGCGTAGAGGTCCGCGGACGGCCCCGCCTCCCCTTGCGTCCACAGCTCGGGCGACATGTACGGCGGGCTGCCCGCGGGCACCCCCGGCTCCTCGGCATGAACCACCACGCCGAAGTCGGTCAGCTTGCTCGTGCCATCCGCCTGGACCAGCACGTTCTCCGGTTTGACGTCCCGGTGCGGCACGCCCTTCTCGTGGGCCGCGGCCAGCGCCGACAGCGTGCTCTTCAGCACCGCCAGCGCCGCCTCCGGGCTGGTCCGGCCGTGCTCGGCCAGGATGGTACGCAGCGACACCCCGTCGACCAGCTCCATCACCACCGCGGCCCTGGTCGCGGTCTCCACGTACTCGTAGAGCTGGACCACGTTCGGGTCGTCGAGCTCCACCAGTGAGGGGGCGTCCACCCGGAAGCGTTCCATGAACTCGGTGTCCCGGCGCAGGGTCGCGTTCAGGTATTTGATCGCGACATAAGCCCCGGTGGCCTGGTAGGTGGCGAGGAACACGCGGCCCGTGTGCCCCGCGCCGAGCTGGCGTACTTCTCGGTAACCAGGGACCAAAGCGAACCCCCATAACGCAGCCGTCTCCCGTTCGACGGTCTCACCCGGGGTCCCGGTTGTCACGGGTCCAGATATTTCGCGATGTGTCAGGTGATTATCACGGTCGGTTGCCGGGTGATATGTTCGTAGCCAAGCAAGCGCTCGGCTAACTGGAGGCGCCGGATGGACCGTACGGCCGTGCTGGTCATGGAGATGCAGCGGGGCGTCGTCGGCGATCTAACGAAATTTCCGGACCTGGTGGCTGTGTGCCAGCGGCGTGACGTGGTGGGCAACACCGCCTCCGTACTTCAGGCGGCCAGGGCGGCCGGCCTCCCGGTGATCCACTGCACCGCCGCCTTCCGCCCCGACCGGGCGGGCTCCCACACCCGCAACAGCCCGTTCATCACCGCCCTGCTCAAGGATCCCGGCCACATGCTGGAGGGCACGCCCGCTGTGGAGGTGCTGCCCGAGCTGCGGGACGACGCCGACCTGGAGAGCCGGCGCCACCACGGGTTCTCCCCGTTCACCGGCACCTCGCTCGACATGACGCTGCGCTCGCTGTCCGTCTCGCACGTGGTGGCCGTCGGGCTCTCGCTCAACCTGGGCATCACCGGGCTGGCCCTGGAGGCGGTGAACCTCGGCTACCGGGTCTCCGTGGTGACCGACGCCGTCGCGGGCGTACCGGACGACTACGCGCTGGCCGTACTGAAGTACACGATCGGCCTGCTGGCCACCCGCGTCACCGCCGCCGAACTCGTCGAGGAGTGGAAGGCCGGGGACGCTCGGTGATGGACGGGATGCGGCTCGACGGGCGCGCGGCCGTCGTGACCGGGGGAGCGGGCGCGATCGGCGCGGCCATCGCCGCCGACCTCGCCGCGCTGGGCGCCCGGGTGGTGGTCGCCGACGTGGACCTGCCGGGGGCCGAGAAGGTGGCCGCGGGGCTGCCGGGAGCCGCCGCCCTGGCCGTCGACCTCGCCTCGCCGCCGTCCATCGAGCGGTTCTGCGGCGCGGCCGGGCAGGCCGACATCCTCGTGCACAACGCCGGGGTGTCGATCGTCGAGCCGTTCGTCGCGAGCGACCCGGCCAACTGGGATCTCATGTGGCAGGTCAACCTGCGCGGCCCGATGCTGCTGACCAAGCTGCTGCTGCCGGGCATGCTCGAGCGGGGGTGGGGGCGGCTGGTGTTCATCTCGTCGGACGGCGCCAGGGCCGGCTCCGGCGGCGAAGGCGCCTACGCGGCGACCAAGGCGGGGCTGTTCGGCCTGGCCAAGACGCTCGCCCGCGAGGCGGCCAGGGCGCACGTCACCGCCAACGTGGTCTGCCCGGGTCCCACGGACACGCCGATGCTCCGGCGCGTCTCCGCGGCCGAGCCCGGGCTGGTCGACAAGATCGTCAGGACCGTCCCGCTGCGCCGCCTCGGCACGCCCGCCGACGTGGCGGGCCTCGTCGCCTACCTGTGCACGGAACGCGCCGCCTACATCACCGGCCAGACGCTGTCGGTCAGCGGCGGCGTGACCATGCAGTGACGCCCGTGCGGTCATATCGAACGGTAGACGGCCTCCATGAGCCGGATCACCCGCTGGTTGCCGGCGAAGACGTCGGCCATCTTGTTCATCACATAACCCGCGGCCAGGCCGTGCCGGGGGTCGGCCAGCCCGATGGAGCCGCCCATGCCCGTGTGCCCGAACGCGCTCACGGACGGCAGGAAGAACGTCATGCCCGGCCGCATGAAACCGAGCCCGAACGAGCTCTCCAGCAGCAGGATCTGGTCGGGCCCCGCCACCCGGGGACGGATGGCGTCCTCGAGCGTCTCCGGGCGCAGCAGCTCGCCCGCGAGCAGCGCGCGGTAGAACGCCGCCAGCGACCTGGCCGTGGTGACGACGCCCGCCGCGGGCCAGCCGGCGCGCAGGAGGACCGGGTTGTTGGCGCCGCCTTCCAGATCCTGGATCCGCGGATTGCCGAGGGCGCGGTTCGTCAGGCTGCCGGGATCCCGGGCGGCCATGGCGATCGCGGTGACCGGATCCTTCGGCGGCCCGATGGGCGTCGTGGCGCGGACGGGAGCGCCGGGCGCGCGGCGGGGCGCGCCGTCGCCCTTGCCCGGCTCGCCGAGCTTCCTGCCCGTCTCGCTGCCGGGCCGGGGCTCGGCCGTCAGGCGGGCCGCCTTGGCGATCACGTCGTCCGGCGCCCCGACCCACAGGTCCAGCCCGAGCGGCCCGGAGATCTCCGCCGCGACCAGCTCGCCCACCGACTTGCCCGTCACCCGGCGCACGACCTCGCCCACCAGGAAGCCGTACGTCAGCGCGTGGTAGCCGTGCGCCGACCCCGGACGCCAGATCGGCCGCTGCCCGGCCAGGCGCGCCGCGATCGCCGGCAGGTCCTCGAACTCCTCGACCGGCACCCGCTCGTCCAGCGCGGGCAGCCCGGCCTGGTGGCTGAGCAGGTGCTCGACGGTGATCCGCTGCTTGCCCCGTACGCCGAACTCCGGCCACACCTCGGCGACCGGCGCGGTCACGTCCACCAGGCCGCGCTCGGCGAGCTGCAGCAGCACGGTCGCGGTGATCGCCTTGGTGCACGAGTACGCGAACACGGGCGTGTCCCGCTCCCACGGCCGGCCCGTGTGCCGGTCGGCCACGCCGTCCCACAGATCCACCACCAGTTCGCCGTCCAGATAGACCGCGAACGCGGACCCCAGCTCGACACCATCGGTGAAATTCCGCTCGTACGCCTCGCGCACGCGGGAGAACCGGGGATCACAGTGCATCAAGACCTCCGACAGAAGGGGAGCGCACACTTGCCAGCCGAGCCTAACAATTGGGGACGTTTCGGCCCAGAGGATCAACGAGGCACGCTGAACCTGCTCACCGGCGACGTGGTGCTGAGCGCCCTGGCCGCCGCGACCACCGGCCAGGTGCTCAGCCTGTCCATGCCGATCAGGGGCGCCACGTCCTCGCCCGCTCCCACGACGGTGCCGCACTTGCGCGGCCGTCCCCTGCCGCAGCACTTCATGTCGGTCGACGGCGGCGACTACGCGGCCGGCGCCCGGCCGGTGGGCGCGGGGCTGCGGATGGCCGACGACGCGCTGATCGTCACCCACCACGGCACGACCACGCACATGGACGCGCTGTGCCACATGTGGTCGGGCGACGAGCTCTACAACGGCCACCCCGCCGCCCGCGTACGCTCCTACGGCGCCACCCGGTGCGGCATCGAGCGGGTGGGCGGGGTCGTGGCCAGGGGCGTCCTGTTCGACGTGCCCCGCCATCTCGGGCTCGACCACCTGCCGGCCGACTTCCGCGTCCCGGCGGAGCTGCTGGCGGAGATCGCCGTGCCGCGCGCGGGTGACGTCGCGGTGATCCGTACCGGCTGGCCCGCCGTGTGGGAGCGCTCGCACGAGGAGTACTGGTCGGGCCAGCCGGGGCTGTCGGCCGGCGCGGGGCGCTGGCTGGCGTCGCTGGACGTCTCGGCCGTGGCCGCCGACAACGCGGCGATCGGCGGGCTGAACGACCGTCAGCTCGCCGACGAGCCGCTCGACGACGACCTGCACCTCATCCTGCTCCACCGGCACGGCATCCACCTGATCGAGATGCTCTGGCTGGAGGAGCTGAGTGCGGCGGGCCGTACGGAGTTCGTGTTCGTCGCGGCCCCGCTCAGGATCGAGGGCGGGACCGGGAGCCCGCTGAACCCGCTGGCGATCCTCTGAACCCTGCTACCACGTGACCGGGAGGCTCTCCACACCGTAGACCGCCGCGCGCTCCTTCAGCGGCACCTCGGAGGCGGGCACGGCCAGCCGCAGGCCGGGGAAGCGTTCGAAGAGCCTGCGGTAGCCGATGCGCATCTCGACCCTGGCCAGCTGCTGCCCCAGGCACTGGTGCACGCCGTGCCCGAAGGCCAGGTGCCGCCGCGCCTCGGCCCGGTCGAGCCGCAGCTCGCCCGGATCGGCGAACTGGCCCGGGTCCCGGTTGATCGCCGGCAGCGACAGCGCGACCGTCTCGCCCTTCCTGACCAGCTCGCCCGCCACCTCCACGTCCTCCAGCGCGACCCGGCTCGGCGCGCCCACGTGCAGGATCGACAGCCAGCGCATCAGCTCCTCGACCGCGTTCTCGCCGTCGAGCAGGGCCCGCTGCTCCGGGTGCTCCAGCAGCGCGAAGACGCCCAGGCCCAGCATGTTCGCGGTGGTCTCGTGGCCGGCGACGAGCATGATCAGCGCGAGGTTCGTCAGCTCCTCGTCGCTGAGGTCGCCGGTCAGGCCGCTGATCAGGTCGTCGCCCGGCTCGGCGCGCTTGCGCCGGACGAGCTCGCCCAGATAGCCGGCGAGCGCCGCCAGCTCCGGCACGCCCTCCTCGTCGAGGGCGACGAACCGCGCGGTCTTCTCCTGGAAGAACTCGTGGTCCTCGTACGGCACGCCGAGCAGCTCGCAGATGACCAGCGACGGGATCGGCAGCGCGTACGCCGGGACCAGGTCCACGGGCGGCCCCGCCGCGGCCATCGCGTCGAGGTGCTCGGCGGCGATCTGCTCGATCCGCGGCTCGAGCAGCCGCATCCTGCGGACCGTGAACTGGCCGGTGAGCAGGCGCCGGTAGCGGGTGTGCTCGGGCGGGTCGGTCGTCGCGAACATGCCGGGCGGCGCGGGCCGGTCCTGGCCGAACTGCGAGGTCGCGCGTACGGGGCTGTGCTTGAGCTCCTGGCGGGAGCTGAACCGGGGATCGCTCAGCACGGTCCGCGCGGCCTCGAAGCCGGTCGCCAGCCAGCCCGCGTGTCCGTCCGGGTAGTCCAGGCGCGACATCGGCGGCAGCTTCTCCAGCGCGGGAGGCGGGTCGAAGGGGCATCCAGGGGTTCTGTCCATGGGGATTCGCATATTTTGAGAGTAGACTCCTATTTGAGAGTTGTATAGCAGATTGATGTGATCTCTCGTGAGTGGACGGCCCTGTGTCACAACCCCGACAATCGGTGCCATGAGCGATCGACCGGCCCCGGGCCTGCGGGAGCGGAAGAAGGCCAAGACGAGGGCGCTGATCCAGAAGGAGGCGCTGCGGCTGTTCCGCGAGCAGGGTTACGTCGAGACCACGGTCGAGCAGATCGCCGAGGCGGCGGAGGTGGCGCCCAGTACGGTGTTCCGCTACTTCGCCACGAAGGAGGAGCTGGTGTTCATCGACCAGTTCCCGCCCTTCGCCGAGGCCCTGGAAGCGGCTCCGGCCGAGCTGAACCCGATACGTGCAGTCCGCGTCGCCCTGCGGGAGGTGACGTCGGGCCAGACGGCCGAGGAGATCGCCGAGGGGGTGGAGCGGGAGAAGCTCATGCTCACGGTGCCCGAGCTGTGGGCGGCGAGCCTGGAGAACGTCTCCGGGACGCTCAGGACGCTGCAGGAGATCCTGGCCAGGCGGGCGGGGCGGGACGTGGACGATCCGGAGATTCGCAACATCACAGGGGCGATCACCGGCGTGCTGTTCGCGGTCTGGTTCGACTGGGTGAAGAACCCCGTGATGGACGGGCCCGCCGAGGTCGACAAGGCCCTGGCCCACCTGGAGGAGGGACTACGCCTGTAGCCCCGCCCGGATCGCCAGCCGGGGCTGCGCGCGGTGGGCGTCAGGCGCCCGGGTAGTTGCCGCCGCCGTGGGCCGCGTCCAGGGCGTCGTAGTCCGGGGTGAAGCCGCGCTTGGGTATCGCCTCGACGAACGCCACCTCGCGCGGCTTCTTGTAGGAGGCGAGCGTGTTCTTGACGTGGTCGATGAGGTCGTCGGCCGTGACCTCGGCACCCTCCTTGAGCGCCACCACCGCCTTGACCGCCTGGTGCCAGGTGGCGTCGGGGATGCCGATCACGGCGGCGTCGGCGACGGCCGGGTGGGCCTTGAGCGAGCGTTCGACCTCGGCCGGGTAGACGTTCTCGGCGCCGGACTTGATCATGCGGAGCCGGGGCCCGATGAAGGTGATCGTGCCGTCGGGCTCGCGCCGGCCGAGGTCGCCGGTGTGATGCCAGCCGTACGCCGACTTAACCACATTTAAGTCTGGCCGGGCGAAATATCCGGAAAAGAGGGTTTTGCCGCGCGCGCAGATCTCGCCCACCTCGCCCGCCGGAACCTCGGTGCCGTCGGGGGCCAGGATGCGGACCTGGGCCAGCGGGGACGGCCGTCCGGCGAAGCCGGCGGCGCCCGGAGCCAGGCCGAGGAAGGTGAGCATGCCGCCGACCTCCGTCTGCCCGTAGCCGCCCATCTTGGACCGGCACCAGGGGGAGTCGTCCACGGTGATCATCGCGTCCCACTCTGCGGAGTGCGAGACGAACCGCAGCGACGACAGGTCGTACTTGCCGCCGGTGTTCGCCTTCGTCACGGCGTCGATCATCGGGCCGAACAGGAACGCCTGCGTGACCCGCTCGGCGTCGATCAGGCGGCACACCTCTTCGGGGTCGAAGGCGGGGGTGAAGACGTTCGTGCCGCCGATCTGGAGGGTGGCCAGGCAGAACATCATCGTGCCCACGTGGAAGAGCGGCCCGTTGTCGAGGAAGGTGAAGCCGGGCTCCATCTGGCGCACCACCAGCAGGGACACGCTGTGGGCCAGCAGGGCCGCGCTGCTGAGGAGGGCCGCGTTGGGGCGGCCGTCGAAGGCGGCGGTGTAGAGGGCCAGCACCGGCTCGGTGTCCTCGGCGGGCGGGAAGTCCCTGGGGGAGCCGCTCGCGACGAGCCGCTCGTAGCCCTCTCCGGCCTCCACCCAGAGCGCGGTGTCGGCGGTCAGGGCATCGGTGGCGTCGGACGTCTCTCGGACGACCACGCGCGGCGCCAGGTCCTCGACCACGAAGCGCAGTTCGTCCGCCGACTGCCGCCAGTTGGCCGGGCAGAAGATCGCCCCCAGCCGTGAGCACGCCAGCAGCAGTTCCAGCACCGCGTGTGAGTTCTGCCCCAGCCAGAGCACGCGTTCACCGGCCGCCACGCCCGCGGTGGCGAGGGCGTCCGCGAGGCGGGAGACCCGGGCGTCCAGCTCGGGGTAGGTGCGGCGGGTCTCCCCGTCCACCACCGCCGTCACCTGGGGGCGGCTGCGCGCGTGCTCGGCGAGTACGTCGGACAGCGACAGGCTGTGGATCATCGCATCTCCTGCAGCGTCGGTGGGTCAGTGGAATGCGGGCATGACCTCGGCGGCGAAGAACCGCATGACCTTCTTCATCTCCTCCAGCGGCATCGGCCGGGTGCTGCCGAAGTCGCAGAGCAGGTTGGCGAACCCGGCGTCCCGCAGCAGTGAGATCTGGTCGATGACCCGCGCCGGGTCACCGATCACCTCGAGCTGCTCCCAGCGGAAGTCGGCCGAGACGGACCCGCCCTTGAGATAGCGGTCCTGGTAGTACTCGAAGCCCTGCGCGGCCTTGCCGGTCTTCGGGTCGATCGGCGCGCTGCGCTCGTTGAAGATCCGCGACCGGTCGAACGACGCCTCGAACCTGGCCTGGTCCTCGCGGGCCTGCTCGACGGTCGGCGCCACGTAGACGCTCCGCGCCACCACCAGCTCGGCGCCGCCCGCGTGCCCCGCCTGGGCGGCGGTCTCCTGCCAGGTCTCGGCCGCCTTGACGACCTTGCGGAACGTCGCCGCCGGGTCGGCCAGGATGGGCAGCCCGCGCTCACCGTACATGGTGACGGTCTCGGGGGAGACGGCGGCGACATGGATCGGCGGGTGCGGCGTCTGGACGGGGCGCGGCGTCAGCGACACCTCGGCGCCGGTCTTGTAGAACTTGCCCTCGTGCTGGAACGCCTCCTGGGTCCACAGGCCCAGGATCACCTCCAGCGCCTCGTTGAACCGGTCGCGCGCCTCTGCCAGGTCGATGCCGAAGCCCTCGAACTCGAAGCTCTGGTAGCCGCGCCCGATCCCGAGATCCAGCCGTCCGCCCGAGAGCACGTCCACCAGCGCGGCCTCCTCGGCCACGTGGATCGGGTTGTGCAGGGGCAGCACCACGATGCCCGTGCCCAGGCGGATGCGCGAGGTGCGGGCGGCCGCGTGGGCGAGCAACGTGAACAGGTTCGGCACGACGCCGTAGTCACGGAAGTGGTGCTCGGCCAGCCGTACCCCGTCGAACCCCAGTTCCTCGGCCAGCTCGATGAGCTCCAGGTGGTAGTCGTAGACGTCCTTGAAGCTCTGGCCGTCGAACCGGTGGAAGAGGTGGAAGGTCGAGAACTTCATGCGGCGGCCCCTCAGTGGTAAACCAAGCGCTCGCTTGGGACATTACCACGGGCCGCGTTTCCTAGGCGAGGGCCGTGAGCAGCCCCATCGTCAGCGCGGTGCGCTCGGGAATGTGCTCGACCAGCACGTGCTCGTGCCGCGCGTGCGCGCCGCCGCCGACCGCGCCCATGCCGTCGAGCACCGGCCGGCCCAGCGCGGAGATGAAGTTGCCGTCGCTGGCCCCGCCGACCGCCGTCTGCTCCAGCTCCCAGCCGAACCCGGCCGCGACCGCCCGCGCCTCCTTGAACAGCCGCTGCGACGGCGGGTTGGGCGTCATGGGCGGCCGGTTCCAGCCGCCGGTGACCGTGACCGACACCCGCGGGTCCGAGGCGCGCAGGCCGGCGAACACCTCGTCGATGCGCTCCATCTCCGGCACCTGCGCGACCCGGACGTCGATGCCGCAGGTGGCGCGGCCCGCCGCGACGTTGCGCCCGGTGCCACCGCTGATCAGCCCGACGTTCAGCGTGGTGCCGCGCTCCCGCGCGCCGGATCGGGCGAGCCGGGTGACGAGCTCGGCCAGCGCGTGAATGGCGCTCGCGCCCGAGTCGGGGTCGAGCCCGGCGTGCGCCTCCACGCCGGTGACCGTCACCTCGAACAGCCCGACGCCCTTGCGCGAGGTCTTGAGCACGCCGTCCAGCGACGCCTCGAAGACCAGGCTCGCCAGCGCGTCCGCGCTGGCGGCCTCGATGTGCCGCCGGGAGAACAGGCTGCCGATCTCCTCGTCGCCGTTGAACAGGTATCTCACGCTCGGGTGCGGCAGGCCGAGCTCACGCAGCCCCCGCAGCGCCCAGATCGTCTGCACGAGCCCGGTCTTCATGTCGAACACGCCCGGCCCGGTGATCCTGCCGTCCGCCACGGTGAACGGCCAGTCCGCGAGCGTCCCGATCGGCCAGACGGTGTCGTAGTGGCTGAGCATGAGCACGGTGCCGGGCGCGGTGCCCCGGTAGGTCAGCTCCAGGACGTCGCCGTACTGGCCGCCGTCGTGCGCGACCGCCTGGTCCGGCACGCCGAGCCGCTCCTCCACCAGGGCCCGGATGGCGCCGAGCCCCTGGGCGAGCATGGCCTTGTCGTAGCTGTAGGTCTCCAGCTCGACGAACGTCCTGAGATCGTCGAGCATCGCGGGCAGAGCTTGGCTGGTCCAGCGTGTGATGGGCACATAAATCCTTTATCCAGGGGACGAGCCCCTGACACGCGAGGCGCATGTGAGAGTTGCCACGCCTGGCCCCTACGCGGCCGGGGACGCGACCGCCACGGACTCGCGCAGCGGCAGCCGTACCTCGAACCAGGTGTCGCCGGGCGCCGACCGCGCCTTCAGCTCGCCGCCGTGCCGCCCGGCCACGATCCGGTAGGAGATGTCGAGCCCGAGACCGGTGCCCTGGCCGACGCTCTTCGTGGTGAAGAACGGCTCGAAGATCCGGTCCTTGATCGCGTCCGGCACGCCGGGGCCGGTGTCGCCGATCTCGACGATCGCCTCGTCCTCGTCGTGGGCGGTGCGGATGGTCAGCGTGCCCTCCTCGCCCATCGCGTCGAGCGCGTTGTGGATGAGGTTCGTCCACACCTGGTTGAGCTCGCCGGCGTAGGCGGGGATCGGCGGCAGCGTCCGGTCGTAGTCGGTGACCACGGTGATGCCGGGCGGGATCTTGCCGCGGAAGATGGCGATCGTGCTGTCCAGCAGGTCGTGCACGTCGCAGACCTGGAACGGCGCGCGGTCCATCTGCGAGTACTGCTTGGCCGAGGCGAGCAGCGAGGTGATCCGCTCGGTCGCCTCGGTCACCTCGCCGAGCATCTGCGAGATCTCGATGGCCTCGGCCAGCCAGTGCAGCGCGGCGCCCGTGTGCTCCTCGCCCACCTTCTTGTGCACCTTCTCCAGGTGCACGCGGCCGAATCCGGCGTTGACCAGCGCCGGAGCCAGCTCCCACGCGTCCTGCACGCCGAGTTCGTCCAGGGCCTCGCCCAGGTCGTCCTCCGCGTCGGAGATCTCCATCGGCGTGCGCGGGGGCAGCTTGCCGACGGCCGCGGTGCAGCTCTCCTGCATCTCGATCAGGGCCCGCAGCCGCTCCGGCGGTATGCCGTCCTCGGCGAGCTGGGCCAGTTGCATGCGGGAGGTCCTGATCAGCTTGTGCAGCTCGCTCACCGCCCGCACGGCCGCCGCCGACGGGTTGTTCAGCTCGTGGGTGAGCCCGGCGGTGATCGTGCCGAGCGCGGTCAGCCGCTGGCGCCGGTCGATGACCTCCCGCTGCATGCGGCCACCCGACATCATGCCGTCGAGCAGGTGCATCGCCATCGGGAACCACTCGGCCACGATGTGCGCGAACTTCTTGGCCGGCAGCAGGAACATCCGCGTGGGCGCGGTGGCCCGCAGGCTGTGCTGGTAGCGCTCCGGTGCCCGATCGCCGAGATAGGCGCTGGTGGCGCCGCCGTACACGCCCGGCTGGGAGCTGCGCGGCATGGCGACGGTCCCGGCCGTGACCGTCTCCTGGACCATCTGGATCTCGCCCTCGACCAGCACGGCGAAGCACTCCGCCGGGTCGCCCTGCCGGAGGATGGTTTCGTCCTGCGCGTAGGACCGCATGGCGCCGCTGAGGGCCAGCTTGGTGAGCTGCTCGTCCGTCAGGCGCTCGAACAGGAAGAGCTTGCGGAGTTCGTCGATGTCGATGGTCATTGCTTCTCCAGGTAGCGATGCACGAGCGCGACCGCCATCGCGCCTTCACCGACGGCGGAGGCCACCCGCTTGATCGACTCGGCCCGCACGTCACCCGCCGCCAGCACTCCCGGCACGTTCGTCTCCAGGAAGTACGGCTCGCGCCTGAGCGACCAGTTGCGTGGCCGCTTGCCGCCCTGCACCAGGTCCGGCCCGGTCAGCACGAACCCCTTGGCGTCGCGTTCGACCGTGTCGCCGAGCCAGGAGGTGAAGGGCTCGGCGCCGATGAAGACGAACAGCCACTGCGTCTCGACCACCTGCTCCTCGCCCTTCGTCGAGGTCGTGAGGCGCTCCAGGTGCCCCTCGCCGGCCGCGCCGACGACCTGCGTCTGGTAATGGACCTCGATGTTCGGGATCGCGGCGATCTGCTCGATGAGGTAGTGCGACATGGACTTCTCCAAACCGTCACTCCTCACCAACAAATGGACCTTGCTCGCAAATCCCGCCAGGTAGACCGCCGCCTGACCGGCCGAGTTGGCCGCGCCGACGATGTAGACCTCGCTGTCCTTGCACGAGGGCGCCTCGGTCAGCGCCGCGCCGTAGAAGACGCCCCTGCCGACGAATTCGTCCAGGCCCGGCGCGTCCAGGCGGCGGTAGGTGACACCGGTCGCCAGGATCACCGCGTGCGCGGCGATCTCGCCGCCCTCCTTGAACCCGACCACCCTGGCCTGCCCCCGGGGCTCCAGATGGCTGACCTTCTGCGCGCTCAGCAGCTCGGCCCCGAACTTCAGCGCCTGCCTGCGCGCCCGGTCGGTCAGTTGCTGGCCGGACACGCCGTCGGGGAAGCCCAGGTAGTTCTCGATCCTCGAGCTCTGGCCCGCCTGCCCGCCGGAGGCGTGCGCCTCGATCAGCACGGTGTTGAGCCCCTCGGAGGCGCCGTACACCGCCGCGCCCAGCCCGGCCGGGCCGCCGCCGACGACGATCAGGTCGTAGAAGTCGGTGGCCGGCGTGGTCGACAGGCCCACGGCCGCCGCGAGCGACGCCTGGTCGGGCGCCTGCATCGAGACGCCCTCGGCGGTGACCACGAGCGGCAGCCGGCAGTCCGCGCCGATCGCCGCCACGAGCTCGGCGCCCTCCGGCTCCTCGGCCAGCATCCACTGGTACGGCACGTGGCTGCGGGCCAGGAAATCACGCACCCTGTACGACGGCGCCGACCACCGGTCGCCCACCACACGCAGTTCGGCGACCTCGATGCGATCGGTGCGGTGCCAGGCGTCGAGCTGGCCGTCGATCACCGGATAGAACTTCTCCTCCGGCGGGTCCCACGGCTTGAGCAGATAGTGGTCGAGGTCCACCACGTTGATCGCCTGGATGGCGGCGTCGGTGTCCGCGTAGGCGGTCAGGAGCACCCGGCGCGCGTAGGGATACATGTCCATCGCGGCCTCAAGGAACTCCACCCCGTTCATTTGCGGCATCCGGTAGTCGGCCAGGATCGCGGCCACGTCGTCGCCGCGCAGCCGCATCTCCTTCACGGCCTCCATGCCCTGGTCCGCGGCCTCCGCACGGACGATTCTGTAGTGCTGGCCGTAGCGGCGTCTCAGGTCACGGGCGACCGCCCGCGATACGCCTGGGTCGTCGTCCACCGTCACGATGACCGGCTTGTCCATGGCCCTGCCTTCCCCACGTTTGTCGCTAAATGAAAGGATGTCATGTGTTGCCAAGTCAGTAAGCGCTCACTAATAAGATGCGCCCATGAACACGCGCGATCGCATCATCGACGCCGCAGAGCAGGCCATCCACGAGTACGGCCTGGCGGGGGCGACCACGAAACGCATCGCGTCGCAGGCCGGTTGCTCTGAGGCGCTGCTCTACAAGCACTTCCCCGGGAAGGAGGCGCTGCTGCTGGCGGTCCTGCTCGAACGGCTGCCCGCGCTCGCCCCGGCGCTGGCCGCGCTGCGGGAGCGCGTCGGGCAGGGTGACCTGGCGGGCAACCTCACCGAGTTCGCGCTGGCGGCCGTCGACTTCTACGGCCGGGCCGCCGCCATTTCCTCGGGGGTGATGTCCGATCCGTCGCTGCTGAGCGGGTTCAGGGGCATGCTCGCCAAGGCGGGCACCGGCCCGCAGGTGCCGATCGAGGTGCTGGCCGAGGCCCTGCGGGCCGAGCAGCGGCTCGGCCGGCTCGACGGCGCGATCGACGCCGGGACCACCGCCTCGCTGCTGATGGGCGCCTGCTTCCACCGCGCCCACCTGGCCTTCTTCACCGACCTCACGCAGCCGGCCGACGCGTGGGCCGCCGCGGTGGTGGCGACCCTGATCAGGCGATGACGTGGCTCTCGCCGCCGTCGACCAGCATCGAGATCCCGTTCACGAACGAGGCCCGCTCACTGGCCAGGAACGCCACCACGTCGCCCACCTCCTCGGGCCGCCCGACGCGGCCCACCGGCACCCCGCCGCCCCGCGCGGCCAGGCCCTCGTTGCCGCCCGCGAGCTCGCGTAGCCGCTCGGTGTCGATCGGGCCCGGCAGCACGTTGTTGACCAGCACCCCGTCGCCGCCGACCTCCCGGGCCAGCGTCCGCACGATCCCGGCGACGGCCGAGCGGGTCGCGTTCGACAGGGCCAGGCCGTCGATCGCCTCGCGCACCGACCGGCTGGTGATCGTGACGATCCGGCCCCAGCCGCGGGCGCGCATCTCCGGCAGCACGGCGTGCAGCAGGCGTACGGTGCCGAGCAGGTTGCGCTGCACCGCGATGTCCCAGTCGTCCAGGCGGACGTCGACGAAGCGGCCCACGGGCGGCCCGCCCGCGTTGGCCACCAGGATGTCCACGGGCCCCAGCACGTCACGCGTCTCGGCGACCACCCGGACGGCGGCGTCGTGCTCCTCCACGTCCGCGAGCACGGCATGCACCACGCCACCGAACTCCTGCAGCTCCACCACCGCGTCGGCCAGCCGTTCCGGATTGCGCGCGCTGACGCAGACGTTGCAGCCCTCCCGCGCCAGGCTCTTGGCCGCGGCGAGCCCGATGCCCGCGCTGCCTCCGGTGACCAGTGCGACTCTGCCCTTGATGCCCAGATCCATGAAGGTGACTATAGGTCGTCAGGCGGTCCGTACCCGTGAGAGCTTGTCCGGGTTGAGCAGACCGTACAGGCCGTGGATGCGGCCGTCGCGGATCTCGATCGCGACGAGCTGCTCGCTGCCCGCGACGCTGGTCAGGACCGCGGGGTGGCCGTTGACCTCGACCAGCGTCGCCTCGCCGAAGGCGTAGCGCGACACCAGCCCGCTGACGAACGCCGACACCTTCTCGCGGCCGATGATCGGGCGGAGCGCGGCGCGGACCTTGCCGCCGCCGTCGTTCCAGGCCACGACGTCCTCGTGCAGCAGGTCGGTGAGCGCGGCCAGGTCGCCGCCCGACGCCGCCGCCACGAACTTGAGCAGCAGCTCGGCATGCTGCTCCGAGGTCGGCTGGAACCGGTCACGGCCCTGCTCCAGCCGTTGCGCGGCCCGGTGGTGCAGCTGGCGGGCGTTGGCGACCGAGGCGCCGACGATCTCGGCGATCTGGTCGTACGGCAGCTCGAACGCCTCCCGCAGCACGAACACCGCGCGCTCGGGCGGCGACAGACGCTCCATCAGATGCAGCGTGGCGTAGGAGACGGTGTCGCGCAGCTCGGCCGTGTCGAGCGGCCCGGCCTCGGCCGTCGCGACCGGCTCGGGCAGCCAGGGACCGACGTAGCTCTCGCGCTTGACCCTGGCCGAGCGGAGCTGGTCGAGCGCCAGCCTGGACACCACGGTCAGCAGGAACGCGCGGGGCTCCCTGATCTCGGCGTGATCCGTGGCCTGCCAGCGCAGCCACGCCTCCTGCACCACGTCTTCCGCGTCCCACATGCTGCCCAGCAGGCGATAGGCCAGCCCGAGCAGCATGGGGCGGTGTTCCTCGAAGTCCACCACGGCATCATGCCGCGACGTCGAAGAAGGACGGATGCCGGGGCCGCCAGTTGCCCATCATGACCGGCGTGTCGTCCACCACGTTGAGCACGCCGGTGACGTCCCGGTCGAGCGCGGCGATGATCGCGGTGGCGGCGGCGTGCGTGCTGGTGAACGACAGCACCGAGCCGCCGTCGCCGACGATCGGCATCTTGCCCGCTCTGACCGCCTCGGTGGTGGCGCCGTCCTCGTCGTACGCCGAGCCGGGGCCGGTGAGATGCCCGAAACGGAGCACCAGCCCCCCGGCGCCGGCGGTCTGCCGCTCCAGCTCGCGCAGCGCCCGGACGACAGGCGCGTACGGCTTGGGCGGGTCCCGCCACAGCGGCGCGTCCTCGTCGGCCGGTCCCGGGCGCCGGCGACGAGAACTCTCATGGTCACTCCAAGGGGTGTGCGTCTTTCGTCTTCAGGACGGGACAGCCCCCGGCGATGTGACAGTCAGTGGGTAGAAATGCCGCGACAAGCATGATGAGGTTGGGGCGTGGCGAGAAATTTGATCCTTTCGGGAGGCTTGTTCCATGACTTCGAGGCCACATCGGCGGCACTCGCCGACGTGCTCGCCGGGGTGGGGATCGAATCCGAGATCACCGAGGACATCGCGGGCGCGCTGAGCGAGCCGTCGGAGGTCCAGCTCATCACCATCAACGCGCTGCGCTGGCAGATGGACCTCGACCGCTTCGCCGACCTGCGTGACGAGTGGCGCTTCGAACTGCCCGCCCAGGCCCGCACCACCCTGCTCGACCACCTCGACCGGGGTGGCGGGCTGCTCTGCATGCACTCGGCGTCGATCTGCTTCGACGACTGGCAGGGGTGGCCGCGCGTGCTGGGCGGCTGCTGGACCTGGCCCAAGTCCCACCACCCGCCGCTGGGCTGGACCGGGGTACGCGTGCACGGCGGCCACCCGATCGTGGACGGGCTGCGCGACTTCGACCTGGTGGACGAGGTCTACAGCGACCTCGACGTGCTGCCGGACGTACAGCCGCTCGCGTCGTCGGCCTCCGGGCAGCCATTGGTGTGGGCGCGGCCGGTGCGGGCGGGTCGTGTACGACGCGCTGGGGCACGACGTCAGGTCGTACGAGAACGAGATCCACCGCACGTTATTGCAGCGGTCCGCCCTGTGGCTGTTGAAACGCCCGGTGGCCGTGACCGACTGAGCCGGTCGCCTATGTGGCCTGATCACTTCCACTCGGTTCTTTTCTGGAGGTGTCGTCCGAGCCGCCGACCCGGCGCGCCGACTCCGACTCGTGCGCCAGGCGGCGGAGGGCGTCGAACGCTCTCCCGTACAGGACCGTGCCCAGCACCAGCGCCTCGACGGCGGCCTCGCGCGGCCCGTCGAACGGCACCGTGTCCATCTCCACCTCGGTCACCAGCTTCTGGGCCGTCTGGGCATAGACCATCAGGTCGGTGGACATGCCGAGCTGGCCCATCCTGACGATGGTCTGGGTGAGCTCGTCCCGCGTGGGGGCATCGGGGCTGACGTCCCAGCCCAGCTCCGCGATGAGCAGGTCGACCTGGCCGCGCGCCGCCTCCCACTCGTCACCGGGCTCCGGCTCGATGGTGGGACCGAGGGCGTACTGGGCGGTGCCGAGCATGAGGTGCACCGAGAGCGACTCGTCGTCCACCGCCTCGATGACCTTCTTGATGGAGGCGACGGGCAGCCGGCCCACCTCGAGCAGCGCCCGGATGAGGCGGAGCCTGCGCAGGTGGGAATCGTCGTACTCGGCTCTGGTGGCCGCGATCTGCCGGCCCTGGTGCAGCAGGCCCTCGCGGAGGTAGTACTTGATCGTCGCGATCGCCACACCGGACTCGACACTCAGCTCCGAAACGCGCATCGCTAGATAATAGCGCTATCCAGATCGCGCGAGATGCCGGGCCGCGTGCACCAGGTCGTCCACGTCGGCCTGACGGTTCCAGAGGAACACCACCTCAAGGGGCGGGACCTCTTCGGCGACGGGGATGAACATGAGGCGTTCCGGCACGGGCAGACCGCCGCGCACGCAGAGCGTGTAGCCGGCGCCCGACTCGACCAGGGCGACGGCCGCGTCGTGGGTGGCCGCCCCGGGCCCGAGGCGAGGATGCAGGCCGAGCCGGACGAACCCCTCAAGGAACCGGCGCGCGCCCGCCACCGCGTCCGACTCCGGCATGACGAGCGGCTCCGTCGCCAGATCGGCGAGCCGCAGCCTCCCGGACGAGGCCAGCCGGTGATCGCGGGGGAGCAGCGCGAGTACGGGGGCCCGCTGGACGAGCATGCGGGCCACACCCCTGGGCAGCGAGCCGGGAGCGTACCCCAGCCCGGCCTGAAGGGTTCCGTCCATGATGGAGATGATCTGCTCGGCCGTGCACATGGGCGCCACCCGCAACCGCGCGCCCTGAACCTGCGACAGGAGACGGGCCACCACGTCCCCCAGTCCGTCGGCGACCCCCAGGCGTACCGTCTGCCCCTTGCCCCGGGCGGCGGTCACGGCCCGTTCGAAGGCGTCGACCGCCACCGTGGCCTGGGCCAGGAACACCTCACCCGCCTCGGTGAGCCGCATCCCGCTGGACGAGCGGGTGAACAACTCCACGCCGATCTCCTTCTCCAGCGCCCTGAGCTGCTCGGACAGGGTGGGCTGGGCGAGGTGGAGCACGGCGGAGGCGCGGCGCAGGCTGCCCGCGCGGGCGATGGTGATCGCGTTGCGTACGTGGCGTAGATCCATCGCTCACCTCGGGGTGATGGGGATGGGCTATCGGATGATCGCACCTCCGTATTACAAAACGGACTATCTGCTGTGAAGGGGTTCAGTTGCCGCGGGGTGACACCGCCGTGCATTCATGCCGAGCAAGCGCTTGTGTATGAGCCGCCGTCGCGTTAGCGTGTCGGGCGAGCACCACATGCGTCACCCGCCGGGGTGGATCGCGCCCTGCCCCGGCGAGTGACTCAGCACCCGTGACAACGAACCCGTCCGTCCATTCGTCCGTGAGGGCCTGGCAGGAGGTGGGCATGCAGCCCTTCGCCGGCAGGGCGGCGGTGGCCGGTGTCGGCATGACCGCGCTGACCCGAGAGTCCGGCCGCACCGAGCTGGACCTGGCGGTCGAGGCCTGCCGTACGGCGTGCGCCGACGCGGGCATCTCACCGGCGGAGGTGGACGCGATGCTGAGCTACCACCTGAACGACTCGGCCCCCGTGACCCAGGTCGCCCGCGCACTCCACATCGACCGCCTGGGCTGGCACAACGACATAGCCGGAGGCGGCACCCAGGCGGCCTCGATCCTGGGCGACGCGGCCATGCTGATCCACGCCGGTTTAGCCAGAAATATCCTGATCTACCGGGCGCTGAACGGCCGCTCAGGCAAGCGCATGAACACCGTCTCCACCGGCCCGCAGGAGCAGTTCACGTACGGCATGGCCGGCCCGATCCCGCTCTTCGCCCTGGCCGCGACCCGCTACCTGCACGACACCGGCCTCGGCCCCGAACACCTCCACGCCGTCGTCGCCCAGTCCAGGGACAACGCCAAGACCAACCCCCGGGCGCTGCGCCGCGAGCCACTGTCGTTCGAGGACTACCTGGCCAGACCGTACGTCTGCACGCCACTCCGTACCGTCGACTGCTGCCAGGAGACCGACGGCGCGTGCGCGCTGCTGGTCAGCGGCGTGCTCGGCGGCCCGCGCATCCAGGCCGTGGTACGCGGCGGCGGCCCCGGCTGCTCCTCGATGGACCGGGCCCCGGACGTGACCGCCATCTTCTCCGAGTACGTGGCCCCCATGCTGTGGGAGGCGTCCGGCATGCGCCCGTCCGACGTGGACACGGCACTGCCGTACGACGCCTATTCATGGCTGGTCCCACGCCAGTTGGCGGACTTCGGCCTGGTCCGTCGCGAGGACCTGGGCCCGTACCTCCTGGAACGCCGGCACGCCTGGCTCAACCCGCACGGCGGCCTGCTGTCAGAGGGCTACGTACACGGCCTGAACAACGTGGCACAGGCCGTCCGGGAAGTACGGGGCGGCCGAGAGGTGGCACTGGTGACGGGCTTCGGCGGCAGCTATGGCAGCGCGGCGCTGCTGGTGGGCTGAACCGCCGGGCCGGTTGGCTGTCGTCGTTCCGCGGTCAAGGGCTGCGCGTGAACGCCGCGTGCGGCGCCCGCCGGTCGGCCTCGGGCAGCAGGTCGCGCGCCGCCAGCCAGGCCGCCGCCCCCGCCGTGTCCCGCGCCGTGGCCACGGTCTCCCCGCCCAGCAGCTCTCGTACGGTCTGCCCTACCGGCCCTTCGCTCGTCAGCACACTCCCGGCGAGCACCACCGGCCCTGACCGGTGCACCCGCCGGACCGTGGCGACCAGGTGCTCGGCGGCCTGACGGGTGATGCCGAGCGCGAGCGGGTCACCCGCTTCGGCGGCCTGGCTGACCAGCGCCGACAGGGCGGCCAGGCGCATGTGGTCGGACTGCGCGAGCCGGACGATCCGATCGGCCTCTTTACGCGGCGTCGGTCCGCGCTCAGCCCCCAGGAAGTGCTCCACGACGAGCTCGACCAGCACACCTCCCGACGCGCCGCGATCCAGCGCGGCGATGACAGCCTTGGCGCCCGCGCGCCCGATCCAGAAGCCCGACCCCGCGTCCGCCAGCAACCACCCCAGCCCGTCGGCGATCGCGTCCAGCTCGTAGCCGGCGATCCTGGCCGCCACCGCCCCCGTCCCCGAGAGCAGCAGCGAGCCGTCCGGCTCGGGCGAGCCCGCGACATACGCGATCACCACGTCGCCCATGAGACGCGGCCCCGAGGCGATGCCGTGCCCCGCCCACACCTTGCCCAGCTCCGGCTCCATCGCGTCGACGACCCCGGAGACTCCGGACAGCGAGGCGGCGACCGACGACGCGTCCAGCCCGGCCAGCGCCCGGCCGAGCGCGTCGTCGATCGCGGCCACCGCACTGACCAGGCCGTGGGCGCTCGGATTGCCCGCACCCGCCCTGGCATAACCGACGCGGGTGCCGTCGAGTGCGTGCACCGCGACGCGGGTGGAGGTGGCCCCGGCGTCGACTCCGATGACGAGCGAATTGGTCACGGTCCGATTGTGGGACTTGACTCAACGGAGAAGCAAGAATAATTTTCGGCGGAAGACCGGGTATCCGGAAGGAATATTCGTGACTTCAGGTGCCCTCGGGCGTGTGGAAACAGAACTACCCGGTTTGCCGGAGGCGTTGCGCCGGGTCGGCGAGGTGATCCTCGGTGATCCCGCCGAGGCGGCCCGGTCGACCATCATCGCGCTGGCCGAGCGCGCGGGCAGCTCGCCCGCGACCGTGACCAGGTTCTGCCGGGCCTTCGGCTTCTCCGGCTACGCGGAGCTGCGGGTGGCGCTGGCCACCGAGACCGGCCGGGCCGCGCAGGCGGGCTGGGGTGCGGGCGTGGGGCACGAGATCGGGCCCGACGACCCGCTCGACGCGGCGATCGAGGTGATGGCCGCGGCCGACGCCCGGCTCATCCAGGACACCGCCGCCCAGCTCGACTCGGAGATCGTCGCCCAGGTGGCCGACGCGATCGTCGCCGCGCCGCGGGTCCTCCTCGTCGGCGTCTCCACCAGTGGAAACGTCGCCACCATGTACGAAGGCCGGTTCCGGCGCATCGGCATCCCGTGCTGGAGCGCGGGCGACGCGCACGTCGCGCTGTCGGACGCCGCGCTGCTCGGTTCGAGCGACGTCGCGATCGGGATCAGCCACCGGGGGCGGACCCGCGAGGTCATGGAGGCACTGGCCGAGGCCGGCAGCCACGACGCCACCACGGTCGCGGTCACCTCCTTCGCCCGCTCGCCGCTGGCCGAGCTGGCCGATCTGGTGCTCACCACCGCCAGCAGGGAGACCACGTTCCGGCTCGGGGGGCTGGCGGCTGTTCACTCGCAGTTGTTCGTGCTTGACGTCGTGTATGTGGCGGTGGCCCAACGAACTTATGAGCGTACGAACCAGGCGTTCGGGCTCACGATCAGTGCCGTGGAGAGCCATCGGGTGGAGAGAGGTTGAATGACGTTCGCAACGAAGGCCCTGGAGCTGGCACGCCAGGTTGTGGAGTCGCAGGCGGAGCCGGTGCGCCGCGCCGCCGCGCTGCTCGTCACCTCGCTCAGGGCCCGCGGCGTGGTCAACGCGTTCGGATCCGGGCATTCGGAGGCCATCGCGATGGAGATCGCCGGACGGGCCGGCGGCCTGGTGCCGAGCAACCGGCTCACCCCACGCGACCTCGTCCTGTACGGCGGGCAGCCGCCGAGCGTGCTCACCCCGGAGCTCGAACGCGATCCGGAGATCGCCCACCGGATCTATGAGCTGGCGCCCGTCGCGCCGCAGGACGTGTTCGTGCTGATCTCCAGCTCGGGCATCAACGGCGCCGTGGTCGAGCTGGCCACGATCGTCAAGGACCGCGGCCATCCCCTGATCGCGCTGACCTCGGTCAAGCACAGCAGCCAGATGACCTCGCGCCACCCGTCGGGCCGCAAGCTGCTCGACCTGGCCGACGTCGTGCTCGACAACGGCGCGCCGTACGGGGACGCGATCCTCGAACTGCCGGGCGGTGGCGGCTACGGCGCGATCTCGACGGTCACCTCGGCGTTGCTCGCGCAGATGGTGGTCACCGAGGCGGTGGACGGGCTCATGGCGCTCGGCGAGACGCCGCCCATCTACCTGTCGGTCAACGTGGCCGGCGGCGACGAGCACAACAAGGCCCTGGAGAGCCGCTACGCAGGGCGGATCCGACGTGGAGCATGACCAGTCAGGAGTAGGGACAATGCCGAACACCCCCCGTTTCACCAGGCGCGAGCTCCTCCGGAGCGCCGCTCTGGTCCCCGTGGCGGGCGCGCTCGCCGCGTGCGCGACCCCGGCCGCGAAGCCGTCGGCCTCGTCGGCCGCCCCGGTCGCGACCAGCGCGGCCAACCCGTTCGGCGTGTCGGACAGCAAGCCGCTGGAAGTGTGGATCTTCGACGGCGGTTTCGGCCAGGACTACGCCAAGAACATCCACCAGCCGCTGTTCAAGTCGAAGTATCCGAAGGTGGAGATCAAGCACAACGCCACCAAGGAGATCACCAAGGTCCTCCAGCCGAGGTTCGCCGGCGGCAACCCGCCCGACGTGATCGACAACTCGGGCGCCAACGCCATGGACTTCGGCGCGCTCGCCCAGGACGGCCAGCTCCAGGACCTCACCCCGCTGCTCGACGCGCCCTCGTGGGACGACCCCGGCACCAAGGTCAGGGACACCATCGACCAGGCCGTCATCGACATCGGCACCTATGACGGCACGTTCAGCGTGCTCGGCTACGTGAACTACATCTTCGGCATCTGGTACTCGCAGAAGGCGTTCAAGGACAACGGCTGGGTGCCCCCGAAGACCTGGGACGAGTTCCTCAAGCTCAACGAAGCAATCAAAAAGTCCGGCAAGATGGCCCCCTTCACCTACGCCGGAAAATTCCCGCAATATCTGTACGAAGTGCTGCTCACCATGGCCGCGAAGATCGGCGGCAACGAGGTCCTCGTCAACATCGACAACCTCGAGGACGGCGCCTGGAAGAGCGAGGCCATGAAGACCTCCGCCACGGCCTGGGCCGAGATCGGCGCGAAGTACCTCATGGAGGGCACCGCCGGCCTCGACCACGTGCAGACCCAGACCGCCCAGAACAAGTACAAGGTCGCCATGCTGCCCTCCGGCTCCTGGCTGGAGAACGAGCAGAAGACCACGACCCCGCCCGACTTCGAGTACGGCATGTTCCCCGTCCCCGACTTCACCAGCTCCGACAAGATGCCGTACGGCACGCTCCACAGCCAGCCGAGCGAGAACTTCATCGTCCCCGCCAAGGGCGCCAACCCGCAGGGCGGCATGGAGTACCTGCGCGCCATGCTGTCGAAGAAGGCGTCGGGCGACTTCAGCGAGATGGTCAAGACCGTCTCGACGGTCAAGGGCGCGGGCGAGGGCCGGCAGTTGTCGCCGGGCGCCGCGAGCGCGACCAAGGCCTACACCGCCGCCGGCCCGAACATCGTCTACTACCGCTGGCAGACCTGGTACGCCCAGCTCAAGGACGAGGCCATCGCCGCCACCGGCCAGCTCATGACCGGCGGCCTCACGCCCGACAAGTACCTGGAGCGCCTGCAGAAGAAGGCCGACGAGATCAAGAACGACTCCTCGATCAAGAAGTACAAGCGCTGATGCTGTTCAACAGGTATCGCCGAGGGCTGTTCATCACCGCGTTCCTGGCAGCCCCGGTGACCCTCTATCTGGTTTACGTGATCTCGCCGTACATCCAGGCGTTCTACATCGCGATGACGGACTGGCGCGGCGTCACGGCCACGCCGACCTTCATCGGGCTGGAGAACTTCGGCCGGCTTCTGGGAGATGAGACCTTCTGGAAGGCGGTCACGCACAACGCCGGGCTGCTCGTCCTGCTGCCCCTGTTCACGATCGTCATCGCGCTGTTCTTCGCCTTCCTCCTCAATGTGGGCGGCGGCGGGCGGGCCGTGGGCGGGATCAGGGGTTCCAAGTTCTACCGGGTGGTGTTCTTCTTCCCGCAGGTGCTGGCCGTCGCGGTGGTGGCGGTGCTGTTCCAGCAGGTGTTCCGGCCGGACGGCAGCGGCATGCTGAACGCGCCGCTGATGGCGCTGGGCGCCAGGCCGATCGGCTTCCTGTCGGATCCGAACGTCGCGTTCTGGTCGGTGCTCGGCGTCATGGTCTGGCAGGCGGTCGGGTTCTACGTGGTGCTGTTCTCCGCCGGGCTCGCCTCCATCCCGAACGACATGTTCGAGGCGGCGCAGATCGACGGCGCCGGGCGGCTGAGCCTGTTCTTCCGCATCACGCTGCCGCTGCTCTGGGACACCGTCCAGGTGGCCTGGGTCTATCTCGGCATCATCGCCCTCGACGTGTTCGCGATCGTGTGGGTGATGACCGACCAGCACGGCGGCCCCGACTGGTCGACCACGGTCATGGCGGCCGAGATCTACCGCAACGCCTTCCAATACTTCCGCTTCGGATACGCCTCGGCCCTGGGCGTCGTGATGTTCTTCTTCACCGTCGGGTTCGCGATCCTTTCGCTGCGCCTCACGCGGCGCGAACGAATCGAGTACTGATGACAGCGACGACCGCGTGGACGGTGGCGAACTCCCGCAAGCTGGCCCGCCAGGAGAGCCGCAGGCGGCTCGGGCCCATGGCGATCCTGTCGCACGTGGCGCTGCTGCTGTGGACCCTGCTCACGGTGGTGCCGATCCTGTGGACGTTCCTGGCCTCGGTCAAGAGCGAGGACGAGATCTTCGGCGACGCCTGGTCGCTGCCGTCCACCCTGCGCTGGGACAACTTCGCCAGGGCCTGGGAGCAGGCGCACATCGGCCAGTACATGCTCAACAGCGTCATCGTGGTCACCTTCAGCGTGTTCGGCACGATGCTGGTCGGCTCGATGGCCGCGTACGTGCTGGCGCGCTATCCCTTTCGCGGCAACCGGGCCGTCTACCTGCTGTTCGTGTCGGGCCTGGCCTTCCCGGTCTACATGGCGCTGACGCCGCTGTTCTTCGTCGTGCAGAACATGGGCAACGTCCCGCTGATCGGCCCGCTCATCGGCCTGAACACCCACGCGGGCCTCGTGCTGGTCTACATCGCCTACTCGATGCCGTTCACCGTGTTCTTCCTGGCGGCCTTCTTCCGTACGCTGCCCACGGCGGTGGCGGAGGCGGCCATGGTCGACGGCGCCTCGCACACCCGCGTCTTCTTCCAGATCATGCTGCCCATGGCCAGGCCGGGCCTGGTGAGCATCACGATCTTCAACATCCTCGGCCAGTGGAACCAGTACCAGCTCCCCCTGGTGCTGCTGCAGGAGCGCGACAAGTGGGTGCTCACACAGGGCATCGCCGACATCTCGACGGCCGCCGGCTACGACCAGGACTGGTCCGCCCTGTTCGCCGCGCTGACGCTGGCGATCCTGCCCATGCTGGTCGTCTACACGGTCTTCCAGCGCCAGATCCAGTCGGGGCTGACCGCGGGAGCGCTCAAGTAAATACCCCCTCGCGCGCCGGTCGCGGCGGATCTAAGCTGCGGAGTGTGATCGGCGACATCCGCGCGTTGCTGGCCCGCCACCTCCCCGACATCGAGGTGCGCTCCATCACCGAGTCCGGGCAGGGCCTGGACAACGAGGTGTACGAGGTCAACGGGGAGTTGATCGTCCGAGGCAGCAGGGCCGTCGATCCGGTGGCCACGCGGCGCGAGGTCGAGCTGCTGGCCGCGGTCCGCGACCTGGCCACCGTGGCGGTGCCCGAGGTGGTCTTCGCCGACGACGAGCAGGGCGTGATCGCCTACCGCAAGCTGCCGGGCGAGCCGGTCAACCTGCACCCGGTGCCGGACCCCGCGCTGCTGGCCGCCCCGCTGGGCCGCCTGCTCAGCGCCCTGCACGGCGCCGAGCCGGGAGAGCTGCGCGAGCTGGCGCCGCCCGACCTCTACCCGGCGCCCACCCTGCTGGCGGACGCCGGGCTCGACTACCGCGACGTCGAGCGGCACGTGCCGGACGAACAGCGGCCGCTGGTGGAGAAGTTCTTACGCGGCAGGCCGCCCGACGAGCCGCGCTCCCTGCGCTTCTGCCACAACGACCTGGGCGGCGAACATCTCCTGGTCGACGTCGCGACCAGCACGCTGACGGGCGTCATCGACTGGACCGACGCCGCCGTCACCGACCCGGCGCACGACTTCGCGCTCATCTACCGCGACCTGGGTCCCGCGGTCTTCGAACAGACCGTCTCGCACTACGACCGCGACTTCGACGAGGCAGACCGGGCCAGGGCCCTGTTCTACGCCAGATGCGCCCTCATCGAGGACCTCGCGTACGGCCTGAGCACCGGCCCGCGCCACTACGCCGACGCCGCCCTGGCCCACCTCGCCCGGACCTTCAGCTGATCACATAGCGCCGATCACCTAGCGCCGATCACGTGGCGTCGAGCTCGTCGCGCAGGCGCCTGGTCGCGCCGACCACGTTCGCCAGCGCCGCCTCCACCTGCTCATAGGTACGGGTCTTCAGCCCACAGTCCGGGTTCACCCAGACCCGCTCGGCGGGCAGCACCTTCAGCGTCTCGCGCAGCAGCCCCTCCACCTCGGCCTCGCCCGGCACCCGTGGCGAGTGGATGTCGTAGACGCCGGGCCCGAGCCCGCGCCCGAAGGACCCCACCGCCCCCAGGATCCGGGCCCCGGACCGGGCCGACTCGATCGTGGTGACGTCGGCGTCCAGCCCGTCGATCGCCGCGAGTATCTGGTCGGCGTCCGAATAGCACAGGTGCGTGTGGATCTGGATGCGGTCACTCGCGCCCGAGGTGGCCCTCCGGTAAGCGGCCACGGCCCACTCCAGGTAGTCGGCCTGCGAGGCCCGCCTGAGCGGCAGCAGCTCGCGCAGCGCCGGCTCGTCCACCTGGATGATCGGCACGCCCGCCTCCTCCAGGTCGCGTACCTCGTCCCTGACCGCGTCGGCCACCTGGAACACGACGTCGCGCAGCGGCAGGTCGTCACGGACGAACGACCAGGCGACGATCGTGACCGGTCCGGTGAGCATGCCCTTGACCGGCTTGTCCGTCAGCGACTGCGCGTGGCGGGCCCACCGCACGGTGATCGGCGCGGGCCGCCCGACGTCGCCGTGCAGGATCGGCGGCCTGGTGCAGCGCGAGCCGTACGACTGGACCCAGCCGTTGCCGGTGACCGCGAAGCCGTCGAGGTGCTCGGCGAAGTATTGGACCATGTCGTTGCGCTCGGGCTCGCCGTGCACGAGGACGTCGAGCCCGAGCCGCTCCTGCAGCCGGATGACCCGCTCGATCTCCGCCTCGACCCGCCGGTCGTAGCCGGCCTCGTCCAGCGTGCCCGCCACCACGGCCGCGCGGGCCGCGCGCAGCTCGCCGGTCTGCGGGAACGACCCGATCGTGGTGATCGGCAGCGCGGGCAGCCGCAGGTGCGCGGCCTGCGCCGCGGCGCGCTCCGCGTAGGGCCCGCGCCCCTCGAACACGACCGGGTCCGCCAGCGCCACCGACGCCGCCGGGGCCTCGGCGCCACGGAAGTCGGCGCGCGCCAGCTCGACCACCTCGGCCACCTTCTGCTCGGCGAAGGCCAGCCGCGCCCGCAACGCCGGGTCGAGCCCGTCTTCCCCCGCCACGTCGTACGGCACGTGCAGGAGCGAGCACGACGTGCTGACCACCACGTCCGCCGCGTGCTCCCGCACCGCGCGCAGCAGGCTCAGCGCCCGCCCCGGAGCGGTACGCCACACGTCCCGCCCGGACACCACGCCCGCCACCACGGTCTTGCCCGCCAGCGCCGCGAGCCGGTCCACGCCGCCGCGCACCAGGTCCACCCCGATCGCCTCCACCGGCGTCGCGGCCAGGACGGGCAGCGCCTCGCCCAGATCGCCGAAGTAGGAGGCGACGAACAGCCCCGGGCGCGACGGAGCGGACCCGAGCCGCTCGTAGGCGGCCGTGACGGCGGCCAGCTCCTCAGGCGTCCGATCGGCCACCAGCGCGGGCTCGTCGAGCTGCACCCACTCCACGCCCTCGGCCGCCAGGAGCGCCAGCAGCTCCTCGTAGCAGCCGAGCACCTCATCCAGCCGCTCCAGCGCGCCGGCCAGCAGCAGGAACGTCACCGGACCTATCACCACGGGCCGCGTCTCGAAGCCCAGCTCCCGAGCCTGCCGCAGCTCGGCCAGCGGCTTGGCGGCGTCGAGCTTGAACACGGTCTCGGCGTCGACCTCCGGCACGATGTAGTGGTAGTTCGTGTCGAACCACTTCGTCATCCGCAGCGGCGCCAGCCCGGCGGTGCCTCGGGCCATCGCGAAATAAGGGTCCTCGGCCTCCTGGTAGCGCCGGGGCACCGCGCCGAGCAGCACGGCCGTGTCCAGCACCTGGTCATAGAGCGAGAAGGTGTTGGACGGCAGCCCGGCCAGGCCCAGCTCGGCGAGCCGCCGCCAGGTCCGCTCCCGCAGCTCGGCGCCCGTCTCCTCCAGCTCCGCGCGGGTCGAGCGGCCGTCCCAGTACGACTCCAGCGCCCGCTTCAGCTCCCTTCGCGGGCCGATCCGCGGATATCCGAGCACGGTGGATCGGGGAAATGACGGCATCAGGTTGCTCCCTGCATAAACGACGTGATCGAACGCGGAGAATTCACCACACCCGCCATCCCTGGTGCATCCTGTATTCGTGCTGCTTATGCTCAAGGAGGTCCAGTGCTTCGCCCGCGTGGCCGCCCGGCTCAGCTTCTCGGTGGCCGCCGCGGACCTGGGCATGTCCCAGCCCGCCATGAGCCAGGCCATCACCAGGTTGGAGCGGGCCACCGGGACCAGGCTGTTCGACCGGACCGCCCGCGCGGTGCGGCTCACCGCCGAGGGCAAGGCCCTGCTCCCGCACGCCGACGAGCTGCTGGCCGCCGCCACCGCGTTCGCGGCCGAGGCGGCCCGGCTGGCTCGGCCGACCATTCATCTCGCTTATCCACCGCTCGTCGGTGCGCTGGCGGCCCGGGTCGCCCGGCGGCTGGCGGGCCGTACCCCGGCCATCGGCGTGGAGCTCACCGTCGCCGGACGCGGGGTGGCGTCCGGCGCGCTGGATCGGGGGGAGGTGTCGGCGGCGATCCTCACCACGCCCGCCCCGGCGCGGTTCGTCACCGCCGCCAGGTTCCACGTCTCCGTGGACCAGCTCGCGGTGCCGCTCGGGCACGCACTGGAGCCGAGGGTCAAGGTCGTCCCCGGTGACCTCGCCGGGCAGGTGCTGCTCACGCCGGGCAGCCGGGCGTGGGCCGGGCTGCCGGGGCGCTCGCGCATGGTGGCCGACGACGACTTCGCCGCCGCGCTCGACCTGGTCGCGGCGGGGGCCGGGGTGCTGCCGATCCCGCAACTGCTGGCCAGGACGATCCGCCGCGACGATCTGAGGTTCGTCCCGCTCGACGCGGGTGACCTGCGCATCACGTACGCGCTGGCGTGGGCGAGGGAGCGCGTCACGCCGGAGCTGATGGCCCTGGTGCAGGCCGTACAGGATGCTCTGTGGACCAGGTAGGTGGACTACGTAGGTTGGACTACGTAGTGGGTAGGTTGCGCAGCGCCTCGCGGCGGCTCAGACCCGAGATGCCCTTGGTCCGCACATAGCGGATGACCTCGGCCGGGTTGGTCTTGGCGTATTCGCGCAGCGCCCAGCCGATCGCCTTGCGGGCGAAGAAGTCGTTGTCCGACAGGCTCGGCTCGATGCAGGCGTAGAGCAGCGCCGTGTCGGTGCGGGCCTTGAACCTGTTCTGGGACAGGATCGCGGTGCGGCGTTTCCACAGGTCGCCGTCGCGCGCCCAGTCCAGCATGAGCGGGCGCATCGAGTCGGGGAACGCGGTGAGCAGGCCGCCGATCCGGTGCGTGGCCAGCTCGTCGACCAGGTCCCACCAGGCGCCGCTGACGATCATCTCCTCGTACATCGGCAGCGTGTAGAGCGTCTGGAACTCCCGGTAGAGGTGATAGCCGGTCAGCTCGATCGCCGCATAGCGCTCCTCGCGGTATTCGGCCGCACGCCACAGGTCGAGCACCGCCCGGCGCCACTCCGGCGCCGTGCCGATGCGGTGCTCCGCGAACACCCGCCGCAGCGCGGCCCGTCTCCGCACCGCCTGGACGCCGAGGAACGGCATGTCGGACTTCATGTACGCCCGCATCGTGGCGGCCTTCGCGGGCTCCGCCGCCTCTCGCAGTGCTCTTCGCACCGCCGTACCAAGGCTCATGCCTGCTGAGTGGTCCGCTCACCCGTGGCCAGGCCGTCGAAGAGCACGGTGATGTAGTGCTCGGCCAGGCCGGTCGTGTTGAGCCGGCCGCCGGGGCGGAACCAGCGCACCGCCACCCAGATCGTGTCGCGGATCATCCGGTAGGTGAGCTTCGGGTCGACGTCGGCGCGGAACTGCCCGGCCGCCTGGCCCGCCTTGATCTGCGCGACCCAGATCTGCTCGACCTCGTCCTCGGCTTTGACCAGGTAGTTGAACCGCTCGAACTGCCGCAGATAGTTCCAGTCGTTCTGCATCACGGTGATCGCGGCGCGGTGCGGCTCCAGCGTGCCGAAACCGATCCGCACCATCTCCGACAGGATCGAGCGCGGGTCCGCGCCCGAGCCGATCGCCGTGCGGTAGCGGGCGACCAGGTCGTCGAGGAAGGTGGAGAGCACCTCGTCGACGATCGTCTCCTTGGAGTCGAAATGATGATAGAGACTTCCCGAGAGGATGCCCGCCTCATCGGCGATCTCGCGTACGGTCGTGGCCTGGAATCCCTTGCGGGCGAAGAGTTCCGCGGCGAGCTTGACGAGGTGGTCACGGCGCTCCGACGCCGGCCCCGACGATGTCGCGCGCTGACGCTTCGCCGGGGCGGTCGTGCTCTGCCCGGAGTTCTTTCGCGTTGTCACGTCTTCCATTATGAGCCCTCAGACAATCGCTTGTTCACCGAACCCGCCCAGCTCACCCGGCGTTCCGCATGCGACCAAGCGCTTGCTACGATGCGGGAGTGAACGAGGCATACATCGTCGGCGCGGTCAGGACCCCGGTCGGGCGCAAGAACGGCGGCCTCGCCCGGGCCCACCCCGCCGACCTCGGCGCGCGCGTACTCGAAGAGCTGATGACCCGCACGGGCGCCGATCCGGCGGCCGTCGAGGACGTGGTGTTCGGCTGCGTCGACACCATCGGACCGCAGGCCGGAGACATCGCCCGCACCTGCTGGCTGGCCGCCGGGCTGCCGGAGGAGGTGCCCGGCGTCACGATCGACCGCCAGTGCGGTTCCTCCCAGCAGGCGCTGCACTTCGCCGCCCAGGCCGTGCTGTCGGGCACGAGCGATCTCGTGGTGGCGGGCGGCGTACAGAACATGAGCATGATCCCCATCTCCTCGGCGATGCTCGCCGGGCGCGCCCTCGGCCACGACACCCCCTTCGGCGGCTCCAAGGGCTGGCTCTCCCGGTACGGAGCGCAGGAGGTCTCCCAGTTCACCGGAGCCGAACAGATCGCCGCCAAGTGGGACATCTCCCGGCAGGACATGGAGGCGTTCGCCTACGAATCGCACCGCCGGGCCATCGCCGCCATCGACGACGGCCGCTTCGCCGACCAGCTCACCCCCTACGAGGGCGTCACCGCCGACGAGGGGCCGCGCCGCGACACCACTCCGGCCAGGATGGCCGGGCTCAAGCCCCTGGTCGCCGACGGGCGCCTCACCGCGGCCCTGGCCTCGCAGATCTCCGACGGCGCCGCCGCCCTGCTCATCGCGTCGCCGCGCGCCGTCCACGATCATGGGCTGCGCCCGCGCGCCCGCGTGCACCACCTGTCGGTACGCGGCGGCGACCCGATCATGATGCTCTCGGCGCCGATCCCCGCCACGGAGCACGCGCTGCGCAAGGCCGGGATGGTGATCGGCGACATCGACGTCGTGGAGATCAATGAGGCGTTCGCCTCGGTCGTGCTCGCCTGGCTGAAGGAGAGCGGCGCCGACCCCGCCAGGGTCAACCCGAACGGCGGCGCCATCGCGCTCGGTCACCCGCTCGGCGCGACCGGCGCGGTCCTGGCCGTGAAGCTGCTGCACGAACTGGAGCGGACCGGCGGCAGGTACGGCCTGCAGACGATGTGCGAGGGAGGCGGCCAGGCGAACGTCACCATCATCGAACGCCTATGACGTCCGAAGACGCCACTAGCAAATAGGAAACTTTCCTATTAGATTGCGGGTCATGCTCAAGAGCGGTGACCTGCTGCGCCTCGCCGATGCCGTACTCCTGCCCGGATTCGAGGGGCGGACCCCGCCCGACTGGGTCCGCCGCCGGCTGGGGGAGGGGCTGGCCGGGGTGGTGCTGTTCTCCCGCAACATCACGGGAGCGGCCCAGGTCGCCGAGCTGACCGCCGCCCTGCGCGCGGAGAACCCGGCCGTGCTGGTCGGCACCGACGAGGAGTCGGGCGAGGTGACCAGGCTGGAGGTCGCCACCGGCAGCAGCCGTCCCGGCGCCCACGCGCTCGGCGTCGTGGACGACGTGACGCTGACCGAGGCCCTGGCCAGGGACCTCGGCGGCGAGCTGGCCGCCGCGGGCATCACCATCGACTTCGCCCCCTCGGCCGACGTGAACTCCAACCCCGACAACCCGGTCATCGGCCTGCGCTCCTTCGGCGCCGACGCCGCCCTGGTCGCCCGGCACACCCGGGCGTTCGTCCGCGGCCTGCAGTCCGCCGGGGTGGCCGCCTGCGCCAAGCACTTCCCCGGCCACGGCGACACCTCGATGGACTCCCACCACGGCATGCCCATGGTCGCCACCGACGGGATCGAATCCGCGCTGGGCCCTTTCCGCGCCGCGATCAGGGAGGGCGTCAAGGCCGTCATGACGGGCCACCTGCTGGTGCCCGCCTACGACGCCGTCCTGCCCGCCACGCTGAGCCCCAAGGTCCTCACGGGGCTGCTCCGTGAGGAACTGGGCTTCGACGGCCTGATCATCACCGATGCCATCGAGATGGCCGCCGTCTCCGGGCCGTACGGCATCGGGGGCGCCGCCGCACGGGCGATCGCCGCCGGAGCCGACGCCATCTGCGTCGGCGGGGAGCACGCCGGCGAGGCGACCGCCGTCGAGGTACGCCAGGTCATCGCCCAGGCCGTACACGACGGGCTGCTGCCGGAGGAACGCCTGGCCGACGCCGCGCGCCGGGTCGGCGAGCTGGCCGCCTGGACCGCCTCCGCCGGCGCCCCGGTGCCCGAGGACGGCTACCTCGGCCTCACCGCGGCCCGCCGCGCGATCAGGGTCACCCGCCGCACGAACGCCCCCATCCTGCCGCTGACCGCCGCGCCCCACGTGGTGGAGCTGACCCCCGAGATGAACCTGGCCATCGACAAGGGCACCCCCTGGGGGGTCGGCGAGCCGCTGGGCAGGCTGCTGCCCAGCACCGCCGTGACCCGGCTGACGGCCGGCGAGGCGACCGGGGCCGCGATCGAGCGGCTCATCGCCGGCGCCGACGGACGCCCCCTCGTCGTCGTGGTCCGCGACGCGCACCGCCACCCCTGGCAGAGCGAGGCGTTACGGCACCTGCTCAGCGCCCGTCCCGACATCGTGGTGGTCGAGATGGGCCTGCCCGCCCGCTCCGACCTGGGCGCCGTGCACATCGCCACGTACGGCTCGGCCCGGGTCTGCGGACAGGCCGCCGCCGAGGTGATCACCGGTACCCTTTGACACCGTGAACTTCGAAGACGAGGACCTCTCCCACACCACGCTGACCGACCGGCTTGCCCCGGACGAGACCCACGTCTTCCGCAACTGCGACCTGACCGAGGCCGACCTCCGGCGGGCGCCGCTGGCCTACGCGCGCTTCGAGTCGTGCGTGCTGGACCAGGCCGACTTCCGCCGGGCCGACCTCGACAGCGCGGTGTTCTCGGGCGGTGGCGGGATGCGGATCAGGTTCAACGACGCCGAGCTCATCGACGTGGCGTTCACCGACGTCGACCTGTCCTCCGCGCAGTTCGGCGGGGCGCTGGTGACCGACGTGACCTTCACCGGGTGCCGCATGATCGGCGCCTCGCTCACCGGGGCGCGGGGCACCGGCTTCAAGGTCTCCCGGTCCAACCTGACCATGGCCAACCTCGGCGGCTGCTCGCTGCGCGGGGAGTTCATCGAGGGCGTCCGCTTCGACGACGCCGACCTGTCGGGCTGCGACTTCACCGAGGCGACGTTCAGCGACTGCCGGTTGCGCGGGACCAAGCTGCTCCAGACCAAGTTTGCCAAGGCCGATCTGCGCGGCGCCGACCTGGGCGAGCCCGACGACGCCAAGCTGCGGGCGTACGAGGGAGCGATCATCAACCAGGCCCAGGCGGCGGCCATCCTGGCCGCCCGCGGCATCACCGTGCTCTGAGCGCTTCACGGTGGTGTCAGCCGCTCGCTTTACAGTGGCGTCAGCCGGTCCAGTACGGCCGCCGCCTCGGACATGACGCGGTCGATCAGCTCCCGGCAGGACGGCAGGTCGTCGAGCACCCCGACCACCTGCCCGGAGGCCATCACCCCCAGGTCGGCCCGCCCCTCGACCATCGCGGCCCGCAGCAGCACCGGCGTGTTGGCCGCCTGCAGCACCTGCGCCCAGGTCAACTCGCGGCCGTGCCGCATCCGGCGCCCCTCACGGAGCATCTGGGCCCACGTCAGCCCCGACAACCGCTTGAACCTGGCCCCGTTGACCACGGCCCTGAGCAGCCGCGAACGCTCCAGCGACTCCACGAACGGCGTCCTGAGCACCCGGTGCGGCACACCGTCGACCTTGGTGGTGACCAGCGTGTCGGCCGTCGCCAGGTAAACCTTCTTCACCTCGTCCGGCACCGGCGAGTCGCTCGTCAGCAGGAACCGGGTGCCCATCGCGATGCCGCACGCCCCGTACGCCAGCGCGGCCACCAGCCCACGCCCGTCGAAGAAGCCGCCCGCGGCGATCACCGGGATGTCCACCGCGTCCACCACCTGGGGCAGCAGCAGCGTCGTCGCGACCGCCCCGGTGTGCCCGCCGCCCTCGCCGCCCTGCACGATCACCGCGTCCACGCCCCAGGCGGCGACCTTCTCCGCGTGCCGGCGCGCGCCCACCGACGGGATCGTGACCACGCCCGCGTCCTTCAACCGGTCGATCAGCTCCCGCCGCGGCGCCAGCGCGAACGACGCCACGCGCACGCCCGCGCGGATCATCACCTCGACCCGTTCGGCCGCGTCGTCGGCATCGGAACGGATGTTGACCCCGAAGGGGGCGTCCGTGCGTTCCCGCACGCTGTTGATCGCCTCGGCCATCTCACCGACGGACATCGTCGCGGCGGCGATGATCCCGAGCCCGCCCGCCTCGGACGTGGCCGCCGCGAGCCGCGCGCCCGCGACGTACCCCATCCCGGTCTGCACGATCGGATACCGGCACCCCACCAGCTCCGTCAGCGCGGTCTTCACGCCGCCACCTCGCGCTCGCGGGACCCATGCGGGTCGAGCACCTCCTTCAGCAGCCGGCTCTCCTCGGCGGTCGGCTCCCGCGTCTCGGGTACGTCCCCGGGGATCACCAGCTCGAACCCGGTCGCCGCGACCACCTCCGCGACGCTCACCCCCGGATGCACCGAGGCCAGCCGCATCGACCCGTCCGGCGTGCGGAAGTCGAGCACGGCCAGGTTCGTCACCACCCGCCGCAGGTCGTACGCCCCTGCGTCGGTGCCGAGACCGCTGACCAGGTCCACCTGAGGCACGAACACCTTGGGGGAGTGCCGGGGGATCCAGTAGCTCGTCGGATCGCAGCGCGTGTTGCCCGGCGCGCCGCGCACGCCGAGGAGCTGCGCCTTGGGCCGCGCCCAGTCGCCGATGCAGGAGATGTTCGAGTTGCCGAAGCGGTCGATCTGGCTCGCGCCGAGCATCACGTGCCGCCGGCCGTTCAGCACCAGCCACAGGTGCTCGCGGAACGGCAGCCAGCCCTCCACCACCTCGGGCCGCTCGCCCAGCGCGGGCACGTCGCCCGTCAGCAGGCAGACGCCGTCATGTGTGAGCAGCTCGGGCTCGAACGTCAGCCTGGCCAGCCGGGCCGCCAGCACGGTGACCGCCCCGCCGATCCCCGCCGCGAGGATCTCCCCGTCACCCCTGAACGCCTCCGCGCAGGCGACCACGCACACGTCAGCCCTGCTCATGGAACTCCTCCCACGGCGTGTCCACGTACCGCCGCTGCTCCCGCTCGTCGCGGCCGTAGTCGGGTTCGCACGCGGTGAAGCCCGCGCCGCCCGGGGTCTCGACCACGCCGGTCACCATCGACCGGCTGATCAGCAGCGACTGCACCGGCCCCTCCTTCAGCAGGTCGGCGGTGTCCACCAGCCGCTCGCACGACACGTAACAGCGGGCCGCCGCCTTGGCGTAGAGGTCGTCGAAGTACGGGTCGGGGCCCAGATACTGCGCGTTGCCGCGCCGGTCCGCCCGGTTGAGGTGCACCAGCGCGACGTCCATGGTCAGCGCGGGCACGGCGACCAGCTCCTCCCCGTCCTCGTACGGAGAACGGATCGTGCGCAGGCCCGGGTTGACCCGCATGACGTCGGAGCCGAGCCCGGCCCGCGTGGGCAGGAACGGCAGCCGGTGCGCCGCCGCCAGCAGCCCGAACATGAACATGCCCTCGTCGTACTCGGTGAACTCGATCGTGCCGCCCTGCCTGGCCCGCCTGAAGTGCGGTTCGAGCGGGATGGAGTCCAGCGTGACGAACGGGGCCACCACCCTGCGCACCTTCCCGGCGGCGCAGAGCATGCCGACGTCCGGGCCGCCGTACGAGATGAGGGTGAGGTCCCGGACGTCCGATCGCAGCAGGCCGCCGACCAGGGCCATCGGCTTGCGCCGCGAGCCCCAGCCGCCGATGCCGACCGTCATGCCGCTCTCGACCTCGGCCACGACCTCCTCGACGGACATGACCTTGCTCACGAGACTCACGAGCCCTCCACGAAACGGTCCCGGTGCCTGTCGCCCGCGCCCATCAGGTTCAGCTCGAACGTGAAGCCCTGCTCGAAGCGGTAGGAGCGCTTCACGTCCACGGGGTCGATGCCGTTGAGCGACTCCTTGGCGCGGCGGATCACGTACGGGTCCTTGTCCGCGATCTGGCCCGCCACCTCCAGCGCCGCGTCCCGCAGCTTGTCGCGTGGCACCACCTCCAGCACCGAGCCGAACGCGTGCAGCTCGGCGGCCGTCACGTTCCGGCACGTGTAGACCATGGCGCGCATCAGATGCTGGGGTACCAGCCGGGCCAGGTGGGTGGCGGCGCCGAGCGCGCCCCGGTCCACCTCCGGCAGGCCGAAGTAGGCGTCCTCGCTGGCCAGCACGATGTCCGCATTGCCCACCAGCCCGACCCCACCGCCGACGCAGTGGCCGTGCACGGCGACGATCACCGGCACCGGGCAGTCGTAGACGGCCGCGAACGCCGCAAAGCATCCTTTATTCGCATTTATCAGGGCAGTGTGGCCCTCTGTGGCCTGCATCTCCTTGATGTCCACGCCGGCGTTGAAGCCCCGGCCCTCGGCTCGCAGCACGACGACCCTGGTCTTCTCGTCCTGCCCGGCGTCCGTCACGGCTCCGGCCAGCTCGTGCCAGGCTCGCGCCGGCAGCGCGTTCACCGGTGGGACGTCCACGACGACCTCGGCGATCGGGCCGTCCCGCAGCGTGATTCCCATCCCGCTCCCTGGTTGCACCTAACGCTTGCTTGGTACGGTAGCACCCGTGACGGTGACTTACGACTACACGGGCAAGGTCGTCCTGGTGACCGGTGGGACCAAGGGGATCGGCGCGGGCATCGCCACCGCCTTCGCCACCGCCGGAGCCGAAGTGATCGTCTGCGCCCGCCACGATCCCGAACCTCCGCCCCCGGTGTCGCCGCCGAGTCCCCCTCCCCACTCGGCGGGCACCGGGGTGCGGTTCGTGCGGGCCGATGTGCGGGACGCCGACGACCTGGAGCGGCTGTTCTCCGGGCTCGACCGGCTCGACGTGGTCGTCAACAACGCGGGCGGGTCGCCGTACGCGCCGCTGGAGGGCACGTCACCGCGCCTGCACACGCGCATCGTCGAGCTCAACCTGATCGCCCCGCTGCTCGTCGCGCAGCGCGCGTACCCGCTGCTCGCCGCCTCGGGCGGCTCCGTGGTGATGATCGGCAGCTCCAGCGGCGTGCGGCCCTCGCCGGGCACCTCGGCGTACGGTGCGGCCAAGGCGGGACTCCATCACCTGGCGAACTGCCTGGCCGCCGAGTGGGCCCCCGGCGTACGGGTCAACACGGTCGTCGTCGGCCTGGCCGCCACCGAGGACTCCCTCGATCACTACGGCGGAAAGGACGTGGGGACCGCCATCCCGGCCGGGCGGATGGCGACGCCTGCCGACGTGGCCTCGGTCTGCCTGTGGCTGGCCGCGCCCGGGTACGTGACCGGGGCGCAGGTACACGTGCACGGAGGCGGGGAGATCCCCGCCTGGCAAAACCTGGCTTCCGACGATATTTCCTGATATCTCTGCCTGATCTTCTGGGAGGTCCGTGTGGGAATCTGTGACGGCCGCGTCGTGATCGTGACCGGCGCCGGGCGGGGCATCGGGAGGGAGCACGCGCTGGAGTTCGCCAGGCAGGGCGCCCGTGTGGTGGTCAACGACCTGGGCACCGGCCGCGACGGCGACGGCAGATCCGGCGGTCCCGCGCTGGGTGGCCGAGGAGATCCATGCGCTCGGCGGCCAAGCTGTGGCCAGCAGCGACGACGTGGCCGACTGGAACGGCGCGGCCCGGCTGGTGAAGACCGCCGTCAGCGCGTACGGCGGGCTCGACGTGCTGGTGAACAACGCCGGGTTCGTCCGCGACCGGATGCTGGTCTCCATGGGCGAGGACGACTGGGACGAGGTGATCCGGGTCCATCTCAAGGGCCACTTCCTGCCGCTGCGGCACGCGGGCGCGTACTGGCGCGAACGAGCCAAGTCCGGCGCACCCGCAGCCGCCCGCGTGATCAACACCTCGTCGGGCGCGGGCCTGCTCGGCAGCGTCGGCCAGGCCAACTACTCGGCCGCCAAGGCGGGCATCGTCGCACTGACCCAGGTGGCCGCCGCCGAACTGGGCCGCTACGGCGTGACGGTGAACGCCATCGCCCCCGCCGCCCGCACCCGCATGACCGAGGAGGTCTTCGCCGAGACCATGGCCGCGCCCGTGTCGGGCTTCGACCCGATGCACCCGGCGAACGTGTCACCGCTGGTGGTCTGGCTCGGCTCGGTGGCGTCGGAGGCGGTGACAGGGCGGGTGTTCGAGGTGGAGGGCGGAGTGATCTCGCTCGCCACCGGCTGGACCCACGGCCCACGCGCCGATCGCGGCGCCCGCTGGTCCCCCGCCGAGGTGGGCGACGCCGTCACGAAGCTCCTCGAAGAGGCCCCCGACCCACTACCCGCCTATGGTGCTCGGCCGTCTTCGGCATGAGGGTCTTCGCGCGTCTGAGGCCCGTCTGCGGTGCTCGGCCGTCCACGGCGTGAGGCCCGTCCCTGGCGCACGGCCGTCTTCAGAGTGAGGTCCGCCGGGCGTCGTCGATCTGAGGCCCGTCTTCAGCGCGCGGGCGTCTTGGGTGCGAGGTCCGCCAGGCGTCACGCCCACCCCATACCCGCCTGCCAGATCACCTCAAAAGCCCTTTCCCGGAGTCGAAATCCAGACACGACCACCGCTACGGACCGTGGTGGCCGGGCGGGGAAGCGGTCCTCCGACATCATTGAGCCGATACGTCTCCCACGGCGCGCTCCAATGAATCGCGGTGTGTATGAAACCTTTGGCCGCTGTCTTGGCCTTCGTCGTTCTCGTCGCCGTGCTGGGTGTCATGGGGATCGGTGGGGGCGCCCTTTCGTTCTTCGCCTCTCATGGCTGCGGCAGCGGCGAGGACCGGTTGGCCCAGTCCCTCGCGGCGCACGGCATCTTCGCCCAGCGCCCGTCCGGCGCCCGACCACAAGGCGAGCGGACGGCGAGCTGTGACGTGGATGACCGGATCGTGGATGTCGAGCAGGTCTATCGCCTTCCCGACGCGGGGGACGACGTGTTCGATTTCTACCGCGAGGTTGCCGTGAGGGACGGGTGGCAGCCCTCGACCGAGGAGGAGGACGCGGGCTGGTTCTGTTTCACCAAAGCCATCGCCGACAAGGACGTCGATCTGTCGGTTTCAATGGACAAGCCGGACATGTTCTATGTGCGCATGAGTTCATCCGTAGACGGTGGCGGCTGGTGCTGAACGCGAGCCGGTGGCCCGATGGCCCCTCAGCGGAGTGCTGACCGGGCCGTTGGGGCCAGGCGGAGGCGCTGCGGGGGAGCGGTCAGCCGGGACTCCAGTCCGGGCAGCGCCACGTCACGCTCTTCCGAGGGCCGGTCGAACCGGGCGAACCATATGAACACCTGCTCCCCTGTACGTACGGGGAGCGCGGGGAAGGTGTTCTCGGCGGGCTCGGTCTCGAAGCACGCCATCGGCGGCACCCCGGCTTCCTTGAGCACGGGTACGGCCTCCCGGGCGAAGAACTCGGCGAACTCGTCCCCGACGTGGTAGATCATCGCGACGTACAGCGACTCGGGCAGGACGGTGGCACCGACGGGCGGTCGCGCCGTACCCGGAAAGGGATCAGGAGCGGGCCGGAGAGCGTGCCGCGGCGCGGGCCCGTGGGAGGGGCCGGGTGCGGGCCCGGGGGAGGGGTCGGCGGAAGAGCCGGAGGAGGGGACGGGTGCCGGGCGTAGCAGCAGCACGTTGTCGGAGTCGAGCATCGTCGCGTTGGCCGAGTCCCGGTTGGCCTTCCAGATGGGGCCGTCGTAGAAGGCCGTGAGCGCCGCTCGCCGAGCCTCCATATCCGGAAATTTCCGCATCCACGGATACATGTTCGGATCGTCCAGATCCCGGAACTGGCCGACCACCCCCATCCCGGCTGCCTCCTGCCCCTCGATGAACTCCCGTTCGAACAGCTCGATCAACGTGTCGCGTCGGCCGGGACGCAGCGTGTAGTTCCGGAACTCATAAATCATGCGGGGATGCTACGAGCGGACAACTGACATCAACTGTCAGCAGGAATGGGCCAGAAGAATATTCTGATTACCTACAGCTACATAACTACTACGCTTCGTATATGATCGCTTTGGCTTTGATCCCACAACGTCAAAGAAAGTCACTGAAGTGATCAAGAAGTTGCGTGTCACCGGTGCCGTGATGGCGGCGGCCGTCGGCGTCACCCTGCCGGCCGCACCCGCTCAGGCAGACGGCTGGACCGACAACTGGAGCGGCAACACCTACTCGTCCCAGTCCGGAAACGGCTTCGGCGACATCGCGGCGCTCAACGAGGGCGCCGGCAGCGCGACCAACGTCAACAACATCAACGGCATAGCCACCACGGCGTCCAACGGCGGCACCACGGTGACGTACATCTTCTACTGACCCCGATCCCCTTCCTCGCACACCGGTCTCCATCGGCCGACGGAGACCCGAGCCCACGAGAATCCTCCGGAAGGAAGTCGAAATGATCAAGAAGCTCTGCGCCACCGGAATCGTCGTCGCCGCGGGCACGGTCCTGATGGCCGCTCCCGCCCATGCCGACACCGACACCCGCAGCTCCAACTCCGCGTCCGCGCAGTCGGGCAACACCTTTGGCAACGTCCAGGTCAGAAACGCCGGTAGCGGTTCCAGCACCAACGTCACCAACGTCAACGGCAACGCCGCCACGGCCACCGGCCGCAGCGGTGTAGGCGTGAGCACCACCTCCGACTAGAGGCCGAGGATGAGCACCGGCGGTGGATCCGCTGTCAAGGTGACAGGTCGGGCCAGGAATGGCCTGACTCGCGGAGCATTACCATCTCCGGGTGCCTATCTGTGCGTATGCGATGTTTGACAATCCTGACGACCACGATGATGAGCGTGACGGGGTTCTGGCCGCGTGGCGCGAGGCGGGCATCGAGGGCCGTGCCGAGCAATGGGACGATCCGACGGTCGACTGGAGCGCCTACGACGCGGTGGTGGTCCGGTCGGTCTGGGACTACCTCGACCGCCGGGCCGACTTCCTCGCCTGGGCCCGCCGTGTGGAGCGCGAGACCAAGCTGCTCAACCCGGCCGCCGTGCTCGAATCCAATACCGACAAGACCTATCTCCGGGAGCTGGGGGTGCCCATCGTGCCGACCCACTGGTCTCCGGAGCGTATGCCGCACTGGAAGGAGTACGTCGTCAAGCCCGCCATCTCGGCGGGTGCCCGAGACACGATCAGGACCACCGACCGGAGCCAGGCCGAGGCGCACGCCGCCGCGCTGGCAGCCGCCGGGCGCGTCCCCATGGTCCAGCCCTACCTCGACATGGTCGAGTCGGAGGGCGAGACCTCGCTGCTGTACTTCAACCGCCGGTTCAGCCATGCGGTCCGGCGCACTCCCATGCTCACCCCGGGAAAGACGGGCGCGGACCAGGTTAGGGCGGATCCGCGCACACCGGCCCCGGACCAGGTCGAACTTGCCAAGAAGGTGCTTGCCGCCATCCCCCAGGCCCTTCTATACGCCAGGATCGACCTGGTCCGGCTCCCCGACGGCAGCCCGGTGGTCATGGAGGTCGAGCTCACGGAGCCGTACCTCTACCTGCGCTACGAGCCCCGCGCTGCCGCCAACCTCGCCACCGCGCTGCGCGAGCTGCTCTGAGATCCCCCAGTACGTTGCAGGCTGTGCGGGACTAGCAGGAAATGCCGCCGTCAACCGGAATGACGGCCCCCGTGAGGTAGGCGCCGGCGCGCGAGGACAGATAGATCGCCGCCCCGGCCATGTCGTCGGGGCGGCCGATGCGCCCCAGCGGCACACTGGACGCGACGGTCTCCCGGATGGCCGGGTCATCCAGCGCGAACGCCATCATCTTCGACTCGAATGGCCCCGGCGCGATCGCGTTCACCGTGATGTGCTCGCGCGCCAGTTGCCTGGCCAGGTGCCGGGTCAGCATGTGCACGCCGGCCTTCGACGCCGAGTAGGCGTAGTTCTCCACCGACGGCACCCTGATCCCGTCGATCGACCCGATGTTGATCACCCGCGCCGGGTCCTCCGCGCGGGCCGCCGCCCGCAACTGCGGCAGGAACCGCTGGGTCAGGAAGAAGACTCCTTTGACGTTGATGTTCCAGAGCTTGTCGAAGGCGTGCTCCGGATACTCCTCCAGCGGCGCGCCCCAGGCCGCGCCCGCGTTGTTCACCAGCACGTCCAGCGGCCCGTCCACCGCCGCCACCAGCGTGTCCACTCCCTCGGGCGTGGACAGATCAGCCGGTACGGCGACACATCCCAGCTCCTTGGCGGTCTGCTCCACCGCGGCCGCTTTGCGGGCGGAGATGTACACGGTCGCCCCGGCCTCGACGAATCCGGTCGCGATCATGCGCCCGATGCCCCGGGACCCACCGGTGACGACGACGGTCTTGCCTTCTACCGAGAACAGCGTCATGTTCCGGAAGCATGCCATACCAACTGGTCGGTAGCCAGCGCCGCCGCTCAGCCGGAGTCCTTCACCCACAACCCGAGCAGACCGCGGAAATGCTCCACGAAGCGGTCTCTCTCGTGCGCGGGATACGTGGCCGTCACCGTGTCGACGAGCAGCCGGTCGAAGTCCGGCCCCGCCACCCAATCCAGCACGATCTCATCGAGGTGGCGCAGCCGGCTGTCGCAGAAGTCCTGGTAGCGGTCGGTCTCGAAGTAGTCGTCGGCCAGCCGCCGATAGGCCGCCAGCCGCTCCTCGTACGACCCGGTGACCGCGAAATACTCCCGCGTGTCCAGATCGAGCCGGGGCCGCCGCCCGGTGCCCACGCAGAACACACTCCACCGGACCAGCGCCTTGATCGCCCAGGGGAAGTAGTAGTGCAGGCTCGTCAGCGCGACATCCGGGCAGGCGTTGGCGTAGTCGATCGGGTGCACCTCCGCGCCCTTGACCAGCGTCTCGCAGGAGTTGAACTCCCATCGGAAGAACGCGTTCACCAGCCGGCCGATCGTGACCACCTCCTCGCCCACACTCGGGGCGAGGAACTCGTGGTCCACGACGTACCGTGCGTGCATCGGCTCTTCGGGCCGGAACCGCATCACCATGGTCTCCGCCCCGATCGACAGAGACCGGGCGAACGCGTCGTACCCCTCGACCGCCTTCTGCAGATGCATGAGCATCTCGCCGCTCTGGTCGTAGGCCCGATGGAGTTCGTCGGGGTTGCGCACCAGCGACACCCCGCGCCACGCCCCGCCGTCATAGGGCTTCATGAACAGCGGATACCCGATCCCCTCCGCGACCGTGTCAAGATCGAACGGCTGGTTGTAGCGGGCCGCCGTGTAGGCGTACTTGGTGTTGTCGGGCGGATTCTTGTACGGCACGAGCACCGTCTTCGGGACCTTCAACCCGAGTCGCATCATGGCGCAGTAGGCGGCGTGCTTCTCCATCGACTGGAAGGTGAACGGGCTGTTCAGCAGATAGACGTCGTCCATCATGGCGATCTTCTTGAGCCACTCGCGCGGGTGGTAGTACCAGTACGCCAGCCGGTCGATCACCAGATCGTGCCGGGGCTGATCGCGCAGGTCGAACGGCTCGATCGTGATGCGCTCCACATCGAACTCGCCGACCCCTTTGACCGGCCCCAGCCGCCGCAGCACCGTCTCGAACGCCGACGGCCAGTCCTCTTCCGTCCCCAGCAGCAACCCCACCAGATGCCGCATGATGCTCCTTCCGTCGGGACCGCGCCGGAGCGTCGGCGGTCACCCGCACGCCGCGGGGACCAGGCAGTCACACTCCCGGAAGGCGGCCGTTGCGGAAGAGGTCGACGAACCGTTGGTGGTCTTCCCGGGCCTGTGCCCCATAACGGTGCGCAAAATCCACCAGCATCCCTATAAATCCGGGTCTGTCGCCATTTACCACGTCCACGATGGACTCCTCCGTCGAGAAGTTCACCAGGTCGTGGCTGGACTCGTCGTCCGCCACCGAGTGCATGCGCGCCACGGCCCGTCCCAGATCGCGCATGATCGACCGCAGCTCCGCCGGCTCGTTGACGTCGTCCCAACCCAGGTCGGCGGAGTACGGCGAGACCTCCGCCACCAGTTGCCCCACCCCGTTCAGCGTCGTGTACCCCAGCCACGGATCGGCGTACGCCTGCAACGCCCGCTGCGACTCCGCGGTCCGATGCCCCTGGTGGTGGAAGTAACGCGCGACCTTCTCGTCGGGAATGTGGCGAGCCACCGCGGGCACCTGCGCCTGCTTCATGTAGAGGATGACGTCGTTCTCCAGCGCCTGCGAGCGCCCCTCCAGCAGCAGGTTGTACGACGGCAGCCCCGCGGACCCGATCCCCACGCCCTTGCGCAGCGCCACGTCCTTGATCACGTGCTCGACCGGGTTCGACTGCGTGGGCAGGGTCGTCAGGTAGTCCTCGAACGCGGCCAGCACGGCGTCCCGCGTCGCCGCGTCGACGGGCTCTCGCCCGTCCATGAACGCGAACCGCCGGTCGTAGTCGTCGATCACGGTCTCGACGTCCAGCATCGCCACCCGCGTGCTCAGCCGGGCCGTCTGCAGCACCCGGTGCAGCACGCCGCCGGTGGTGTCGAGCGTGAGCGACCCGATCGCGTCGTCCCCGCCGTGTGCGATGCCGCTCAGTTCGGCCAGGTACGCGCTCCCGAAGTCACTCACGAGCCCGCTGATCGCGTCGTCCGACAGGGCCTTGGCGTACCCGATCAGCGCCACGCTCGCGGCGAACCGCTTGAGGTCCCAGACGTACGGCCCCACGTACGCCTCGTCGAAGTCGTTGACGTTGAAGACCAGTACCCCTGAGGCGTTCATGTAGGTGCCGAAGTTCTCGGCGTGCAGATCGCCGTGGATCCATACGCGGCTGGTTGCTTCGTCAAGGTATGACTGGTCCGCGAATCCTTCGGCGAGGTCCGCGTAGAACAGGCAGGCGCTGCCCCGGTAGAACGCAAAAGGGGATGCCGCCATCTTCCGAAATTTCCGCCTGAATGCCGCGGGGTCTCGCTTGATCGACTCGCCGAACTCCATCATGAGGACATCTAGCAGGTGGGAAGCGCGTGTGCCCATGTCTCGGACACTAAGTCTTCCCAGCTCGCCCGCCTACCCTGGTCTTTCCCTGTCAGGGTGGAGCCCCGCCGATCTTCAGACGGTCGCCCGGCTCTGTCGTGTGGCCGGCAACCCGCGCAAGCCTGCGACCGCGAGCAGCACCACCATGACGACCAGCGCCACGCACTGGCCCACGCTGGACGCCCACAGCACTGCCGGTCCCGAGCTCAGGTAGCTGTCGTCCACCACCGACAGCCGCGACGGCAGCATCAGCGTCCCGAGGATCGCCAGCGCGAGCGGCACGTACGCGGGCAGGTTGCGCGCGAGGCAGACGATCCCGGCCGCCACGAGCGCCACCGTGGCCAGACCCATCAGGTCCACCCACGGCCACAACAGCGGCACCTTCCCCAGCGCAGGCGCCAGCAGGGCGAGGACGACGGCCCTCAGCACCAGCCCGGCGGCCAGCGGCAGGACGGTCGGTAGCCACGCTCGCCGCACTGGCGGGACGTCGCTGTGGAAGCCGGCGAACAGGGCCGCCAGCGGCACCACGACGTTCAGGACCGGTGACACCACGTCCAGAGGCACGAACAGGCCGCCTGCGATCTGCCAGGCGGCGAGCTCGACCAGGGCTGCCGCGCCGGCCGCGAGCGCCACCGGCTTGGCCGTCCGGACGTGCCCGCGCATCAGCAGCACGAACGCCGCCGCCCAGAGAGCCGCCGCGAGCACGCCGAGTGGCCGTGTCATCGAGCCGGGCGCCGTGAAGGCGAGGGAGGTGAGGGTGAAGGCGCCGGCCGCCGCGTGGAAGGCGAGCCCCAGTGTCGCCACCAGCCTGACGGCCGCGCCCCAGGCGACGAACCGGGGTGTCGCGCCCGCTCCGCCGAGCCGTACGCGTGTCGAGAGGGCGAGCACGCTGGCGATCTCCCCCCAGCCGGGCCGGGGGTTCTCCTCGTCGGGCACCTCGCCGCCCTCCATGAACGCGGCCACCATCTCCTCCTCCCGCTCGGCCCGGTACGAACGGGGGAGCAGCCGCAGGACGGTGCGGTAGCGCTGTTCGAGCAACTCGTTCAACTCGTTCACCTGGCACCTCCGGCATCGGCGACCGCGCCGCCGTGGGACCGCCGCGTGAACAAGACGTTCTCAGCGAGGAAGCGGGAGAGGGTGGTGGCGGTGGCTGTTCCGGGGTGCAGGCGGGCGGTGCGTTCCCGGAGCCGGGCGGTCGCCGCGCGGGCGTTGGCCGCCAGGCGGCCCGCCTCCTCCTCCAGCGCCCCGGCCCCGGAGTCGGTCAGCCGGTAGTAGCGGCGCAACCGGCCCTGCGCCACCTCTTCCCGGTCGAGCGCCACCAGCCCTTCCCCGGCCAGCCGGTCCAGCACGCCGTACAGGGAGCCGATCTTGAGCTGCACCCGCCCGCCGGACAGCCGATCGACCTCCTGGACGATCCCGTAGCCGTGCCGCGGCTCGTCCACCAGCGCGGTGAGCGCCAGGAACATGGGCTCCGTTATATTCACCCTCGCACTATATCCTGTCTCTCAGGATATGGTCACGGGTGCTGCGAGGAGACGGAGACGATCTCGCCGGTCATGTACGAGGAGTAGTCGCTGGCCAGGAAGACGATCACGTTGGCCACCTCCCACGGCTCCGCCGAGCGCTTGAACGCCTCCGCCGCAGCCAGCTCCGCCAGCAGCTCCTCACTCGTCACCTTCGCCAGGAACGGGTGTACGGCCAGCGAAGGCGCCACCGCGTTGACCCGCACGCCGTGCTCGGCCACCTCCAGGGCGACGCACCTGGTCAGCGCCATCACCCCGGCCTTGGCCGCCGCGTAGTGCGACTGCCCCCGCTGTGCCCGCCAGCCGATCACGGAGGCGTTGTTCACGATCACCCCGGAGCCCTGCGCGATCATCTGCTTCAGCGCGGCCCTGGTGCAGCGCATGGTGCCGTTCAGGGTCACGTCGATGACGGTGTGCCACTGGTCGTCGGTCATCTCGGCCAGCGACGCCGTACCACCGAGCCCGGCGTTGTTGACCACCACGTCCAGCCGGCCGTGCGCCTCCACTACCGCGTCGAACAGCGCCAGCACCTGGGCCTCCGACGTCACGTCGCACGGCACCGCCAGCGGCTTGACGCCGGTGAGCTCGGTCAGCGAGTCGGCCGCGGCGGACAGGCGGCGCTCATGCCGGTCCGAGATGACGATCGTGGCGCCCTCCTCGGCGCAGCGCTTGGCCGTCGCGTACCCGATCCCGGCCCCCGCCGCCGCCGTGACCAGCGTGACCTTGCCGTCGAGCAGCCCGTGCGCCTTCGGATAGGGGAGTGCCATCGTGCTCCAATCAGCGGGGGGAGTTTCAGCGGGGGAGTTCGGCGGGGGAGTTCGGCGGGGGAGTTCAGCGAGGGAGTCCAAGGGTGCGCTCGGCGATGATGTTCCGCTGGATTTCGCTCGAACCCGCATAGATCGTGTCCGCCCGGCTGAACAGATACAGCCGCTGAAGGTCGTTGAGCTCGCCGTCGCGGGCGACAAGTCCGGACTTGTGCTGTACGGCCTGCGCCAGCTCGCCCAGCCTGCGATGCCACTCCGACCAGTACAGCTTGGCGATCGACGCCACCGGCCCCGGATCGGCCCGCAGCGCGTTGAGCCGCATGATCTCCAGCTCCAGCCACGAGCGCACCAGCCGGTCGCGCAGCACCGGATCGTCGGCCGCGCCCGTGCGCCGGGCGACCTCGATCACCCGGGCCAGCTCCCGCCGGAACCCGATCTGCTGCCCCAGCGTGGAGACGCCCCGCTCGTAGCCGAGCGTGGCCATCGCGACGCGCCACCCGTCGCCGGGCGCGCCGAGCACGTTGCCGGCCGCGGTCCTGGCCCCGTCGAAGAACACCTCGTTGAACTCGGACGTCCCGGTCATCTGCACGATCGGCCGCACCTCGACGCCGGGCTGGTCCATGGGCACGAGCAGGTACGACAGGCCACGGTGCCGCTGGGAGCCCGCTTCCGTACGGCAGAGCGCGAAGCACCAGCCGGACACGTGGGCCAGCGACGTCCACACCTTCTGCCCCGTGATGACCCACTCGTCGCCTGACAGGTACGCCTTCGTCTGGACGTTGGCCAGATCGGAACCCGCCTCCGGCTCGGAGTAGCCCTGGCACCACAGCTCGTCGCCACGCTGGATCGGTGGCAGGAACCGGGCTTTCTGCGTCTCGGTGCCGAACTCCAGGATCGTCGGCCCGATCAGCCCCTCACCGATGAGGCCCACGCGGGCGGGGGCGTCCGCCAGGGCGTACTCCTCGTGGAAGGCCACCTGGTCGGCGAGCGAGGCGTCGCGCCCGCCGTACTCGACGGGCCAGCCCAGGCAGGTCCAGCCCGCCTTGCCGAGGTGGCGCTCCCAGGCCAGCCGCACCTCGTGGCCCTCGTGCTCGCGCCCGGGACCGCCAAGGCCGCGGGCGTGCGCGAAGTCACCGGTGAGGTTCTCGGCCAGCCAGGCACGCGCCTCCTCACGCAGGCTCAACGCAGGCCTCCTGGCTCGGCGAGATCAGCCGGGCTCAACGAAGCCGCCGTAGCCGCCGCGGAAGAACAGCAGCGGGCCGCCGTCCGCGTGCGTGTCGAGCTGGAGCACCCGGGCCACCACGATCATGTGATCGCCCGCCATGTGCTCGGCCTCGATCGCGCAGTCGAGCCAGGCCAAGGCGCCCTCGATCACCGGGTTGCCGCCGGGCGAACCGGTCCACCGCAGCCCGGCGAACTTGTCGCCGCCCCTGCTCGCGAGCTGGGCGCAGACGTGCTGCTGGTGTTCGGCGAGCACGTTCACGGTGATGACCTTGGCGCCGCGCACCTTGGGCCAGCTCGTGCTGGTGTGCGCCACGCAGAACGCCACCAGCGGCGGGTCGAGCGACACCGAGGTGAAGGAGTTGGCCGCCAGACCGCACGGCTCGCGGTTCATCGGGTCGAGCGCGGTGATCGCCACCACACCGGTGGCGAACCTGCCCAGCACCGACCTGAACCTCCGGCTGTCGAGCTGGCCGTTGCCGCTCTCGTGGGACTGGCCGTTCGACATCGAGGCTCCGTTGAGAGTCCTGCGCTGGTACGGCGCCGGGGGGCCGCCACAGCCGTCCGGCGTGATCAGCCGGGCAGCGTGTGTGCTCATGGTCTCCTCCTCATCGCCGCTTGCATCGTATCTTACCAAGCGCTTGCTTGGACGGTAGGCGTGCGGCGGAAAAGGTGTCAAGCGAAATGCGGCGCAGGTTGGCGTGCCAGGCATACCTCCCCGTTGACATATGTGGACGGTCGGGCCTAGCGTTTCAGGATGGCCAAGCGCTTGCTTGAGTTCCGGGATCGTACGGCCGTGGTGGGAGTCGGTTACACGCCCTTCACCAAGGACTCGGGGGTCAGCACGCTCACCCTGGCCTGTCGCGCGATCATGGCCGCCCTCGACGACGCCGGCCTCGGCCCCGGCGACGTCGAGGGCCTGGCCACCCATCGCGTGGGCGACTCGGCGGCCCCGTCCCTGGTGGGCCCCGCGCTCGGCATGGCCGATCCGACCTGGTACCTCGACCAGTTCGGCGGCGGCAGCGTCTCGCACGCGGTCGTGGCGCAGGCGGCGCTGGCCGTGGCGGCCGGCATGGCCGAGACCGTCGTCTGTTATCGCGCGATCAACGCCCGGTCGGAGTTCCGCATGGGCGGCACCGGGCGGGGCCTTCCGGTGAGCCCCGAGGTGCAATATCAAGCGCCATACGGCTATTTCGCGCCACCACAGCAATATGCGATGTACGCAAAAGCCCATATGCAGAAATACGGCACTAAAGCGGAGCATTTCGGGCGACTGGCCGTCACTCAGCGGGCGAATGCCGTCAAGAATCCGCGCGCTCTCATGCGCACCCCCATCACCCTCGACGACTACCTGGCCAGCAGGTGGATCGCCGAGCCGTTCCGCCTGCTGGACTGCTGCCTGGAGACCGACGGCGCGTGCGCGCTGGTCGTCACGACCGCCGAGCGCGCCCGCTCGCTGCGCCGCCCGCCGGTGCTGATCTCGGGCGCGGCCTGGGGCGGTGGCGACTCGCACCTGTCCGGCGGCCGGGCCGACCCCACCACCACGGCCGCCGCCGCGCTGGCCCCGCGCCTGTACGCCCAGGCCGGACTCGGCCCGGCCGACATCGACGTGGCGGAGCTGTACGACTGCTTCACCTACTCGGTGATCGTCCAGTTGGAGGACTACGGCTTCTGCGCCAAAGGCGAGGGCGGCCCGTACGTCGCTTCCGGCGCGACAGCCCTCGGCGGCCCGCTCCCGGTCAACACGCACGGCGGCTTCCTGTCGGAGGGCTACGTGCACGGCATCAACCACATAGCCGAGGCCGTCTCCCAGCTACGCGGGGACGCGGGTGACCGGCAGGTCGCCGGCGCCGAGGTGGCTCTGTCGACCGCCCAGCCCGGCTACATCCTGCCCGCCACCTCGGCCCTCCTGCTCAGAAAGGGCTGACCCATGCCTGACCGGTACGGCAGGCCGCCCCGAGGCGTGCGGCCGACCCCTGATCGGGACTCCAAGGACTGGTGGGAGCGGCTCGCCGGCCACGAGTTCACGGTCCAGCGCTGTGACACCTGTCACACCCCCCGCTTCCCGGCCAGGGCCTTCTGCCCGGCCTGCCGTACCGAGAGGTGGCATTGGGAGGCGGTCGCGCCGGAGGGCACGGTGGAGAGCTGGATCGTCAACCGCCGGCCGTTCATGCCCGGCTCGACCGAGCCGTACGTCGTGGTGCTGGTGAGGCTCGCCGCCGTGCCCGGCTGCCTGATTCACGGCGGGTGGGACGGCGATCGCGAGCCCGAGTACGGTCAGGCGGTCCTGGGGGTGTACGCGGACATGGGCGATGACCTGGCACTGCTCAATTGGCGGCCAGCTGAGTAGCACGCATCCCCGGGAAATCCTTCGCGGCGCCACCAAGTCGGGAACGATAGGTAGTAATGGGCCTGAAAGCCAATCCCGGTCTGGCCGTCTCCTCACCACGGCCGGCCACGCACGCCGGGCGCCCGCCTCCGGGGCAGGGTTCGACCGGGCTGGGTGTATGGCGCGGGCCTGGCTGGGCGCAAAGAATGGTGGCAAAAGGCGCGAAGCGCCACAAATGTTATGGAAAAGGAGGAATGCGCGCCCTGGCGGGCGTGGGGGACCCGCCAGGACGCGCTTCCTGCCCCGTGTGCGGCGACACCAGGACTCCGGCGAGGGATGGAGTCCTAGGCCGAGTGTTCGCACACGGAGTTCATGGGGAGCGACCCTCTTTCGAGGACTCCGGATGTCGGTAGTGGTCGACGATGCGTTGGGCCGCACCGACGGGGTCATCGATGGGATGTGAGACGGTGGCGCCTTCCTCATTCCAGATGAAGGAACCGTCCTTGCTCCACACCGTCAACTCGGTCGAGCCGTTCCCATTGCTCTGGTAGGTGTAACAGAGGCTCTGGCGAAGCAACGCGTAACGCAGTAAACGTGTTGCTTCACGAGGGTCTTGCCAGGGCAGGTACGGCGTACCCGCGTGGACCGGTAACACCGGCCCTCACCCCCTTCACCGACCTTTCGATGGATTTGTACCAACGATTGGATGATGCGGCTGGCAATGGCCATTGGTCAAGGGGTTGTGGCCTGTTAGAACCAGATCGTCTAAATTGTTGGAACAAAAGGGGTGAAAGTGGCAAGGTCGGTCCTGTACCAGCTGGTGGCCTCGGAGCTGAGGAGAGCCATCTACTCCGGTGTACTCGGACCCGGGGCGCAGCTGCCGACCGAGGCACAGCTCATGGAAGACCATGGGGTGAGTCGCAACACTGTCCGACTCGCCCTTGGGGAGCTGGTCAACGAAGGGTTGGTCACGCGAACCCCGCGGCGTGGCACGGTCGTCCGAGACCGCAGGCCGCTGCTGATCTATCCGCAGCGCGAGCTGGAGCCGCAACCGTCCGGCGAACTACGCGAGGCTTTCGCCTTCGCCGTGACGCAGGAAGGTCGTGCGCCCAGCCAGTACATAGAGGTCTTGACCGTCTCTCCGGTCGAGGAGATCGCCAGCCGGCTCGAGCTGGCCGAAGGGGAATTGGCCGTCGTCCGACGGCGCCTGCGGTTCGTCGACGGCCAGCCGTACAACACCAATGATTCCTATTTTCCACGTGACCTGGTCGCCAGCACGGAGATCGCCCGGCCGGGCGATATTCCGCGGGGGGCGAACCGGGTGCTGGAGGAGCTCGGACACGAGCAGGTGCGGGTGGTGGACGACATCTGGGCGCGCATGCCCAACCAGGAAGAAGCCGAGCGTCTCCAATTGGAGCTCGGCACACCGGTCATGGTTTACGTCCGGGTTGGTTACGACAACGGCGACATGCCAGTGCGTGTCGCCGTGTCGGTGCTCCCCGCCGACAAGCACTTGATCAGATACGAGCTCGACAGCCGCTGAGCGAGCTCGGTTGGGGGTGATCCCACCGGCCGCCTAAGACGAGCCTCCCGCCTCGCTGGGCAAAGGGAGTCCTGCGCACTCCCTTGATGCGCGATTTCTCGATAGATGTCGCCTCAAACCCCCCGTGCGAGCCAGCGCGCGCTCCAATAGTCACGTTCTGTGTTCGCATGGACACCCGATGTCATGAAGGGCTGAACCGTGCTTTCGAACACCCTGCTCCACCCGCTCGCTCTCCGCCGCGCCGACGCCGCCGATCTCCCGGGCGTCCTGACCCTCCTCGCCGACACGGCCGAATGGCTGCACTCTCGTGGAGTGCGCCAGTGGCCGCGGGGCGGCTTCGGGCCCGAGCGGATCGAGCCACTCATCGCCGAGCGGGTGCTCTACCTCGTGGACGACGAGCTCCGGTACCTCGAGCTGGATGACGAGGCCCCGCCCGTCGCCACGATCGCCATCGACGACCACGCCGACCCGGAGTTCTGGCGCCGGGCCGACGACCCGGGCGCCGCCCTGTACGTGCACAAGCTCGCCGTCGCCCGGCCCTGGTCGGGCTTCGGCCTCGGGGACGCCCTGCTGGACTGGGCGGGCTCCATGGCGCACGCCTCCGGGTCGCGGTTGCTCCGGCTCGACTGCGCCAAGAACAACCCGCAGTTGCAGGACTACTACCGGCGGCGCGGCTTCCGGCACCTGCGTACGGTCGATCTGCCGCACCGCTCCTCGGGCGCCCTCTTCGAGCGGCCCGCGGAGGAGGCCGCGACGACGGCGTTCCGCGACCTCACGGTCGCCGAGTTGATCGGCGTCTGAGCACCTGATCGGTACCTGCCGGTACGACCGTGCCCTGCTTCTCCCCAGTGGGGCACGGCCGGTGGGGATTTTTATCCCTCTTCGCTCACGGAAATGGGCAGAGCACCATATAACCTCTCCAGCATGACCGGATCCCTCCTAGAGGTGATCGCGCTGAACGTGCGCGACGCCGTGGCCGCTGAGCAGGGCGGAGCCGACCGTCTTGAGGTCGTCGCCGACATGGGTGCCGACGGGCTGACCCCTGCTCCGGAGACGGTCGCCGCGATCGCCGCGGAGTGCCCGCTGCCCCAGATGGTGATGCTGCGCTGCGACGCGACCTTCACCGCCGGCCCCGAGGTGCTCGACCGGCTCCGCCTCGACGTCAAGGCGCTGGCCCAGGCGGGTGCGGCGGGATTCGTGTTCGGTTTCCTCGACGACGCGGGCGCCGTCGACCTGGCGGCCACCGAGGCGCTGATCCACGCGGCGTCGCCGCTGCCGTGGACCTTTCACCGGGCCGTCGACCACGCGGCCGACGTCCAGGCGTCGTGGCGTGCGGTCCGGCTGCTGCCCAACCTGGCCACGGTGCTCACGGCGGGCTCGCCCGCCGGCGTGCGCTCCGGGCTGCCGGTGCTCAAGAGCCGGGCCGACGCGGGCGACGGGTCCATCATCCTGGCGGGCGGCGGGCTCAAGCCCGCCTACGTGCCGTCGCTGCTGGACTACGGCATCCGCGCGTTCCACGTGGGCTCGGCCGTACGGGAGAACTGGTCCATGCCAGTCGACCAGCGCCGCGTCCGCCAGTGGCGCACCCTCGTCGACCGCGACTGACCCCAGCGCGCCCAGAGCGCGCGCGACCGCCCTCAGCGTCGGCGATCGCCCTCGGTGGCCGCGGCGGGCTCAGTCTGGGAGTGTGAGCGCCGCGTCGGCGCGGCGGAGCGCGGCGGCGAGCGTCTTGATCGTGGCGGGCTCGTCCATGACGCCGCCCCGGGCCGCGCGCCGCTCCTCCCAGGCCCGCACCCGGTCCCGGTAGGAGTCGTACCGCGCCAGATGGAAGGCGTAAACCGTGGCGAACCTGCTCACCAGGTGCGAGGGATGCATGTCCCAGCCCTGGTAGAACCCGTGCCCCAGCGAGTGCCTGACGAGCTCGGCGTGCCGCCGCCACAGCGCGTGCACGTCCTCGGCCGACCCGGAGGCGGGGGCGGCGGCCAGCGATCCGTCGGAGAGCTCGACCCCGGTGCCCGCGAACGCCGTCTGCATCACGTGCCGCGCGTGGTCGCAGGCCGGATGGTCGAGCCGCTGCTCGTGCGGCGGCAGCCCGAGCGCCGCCGTGTAGTCGAACACCCCGAAGTGCGCGCCCGCCAGCCGCCCCCCGAACGACTCGGCCAGCTCCCCGCGCAGGAACAGCACGGTCTGCGGCGCCTCGACCTGGATCTCGAACCGCAGCTCGACGTCCAGCTCCCTCTCGAGCCGCTCCAGGAAGCCGCAGAACTGCCCCAGGTACGCCTCCATGAGGACCTTCGGGAACCCCAGCGTTACGGAATCATCTAAGGCACTGACCCCCGCTTGACCTAGGGGGTATACAAACAGGGGCGTTCGGGGGCGGAGCGGTCAGAGGGGATGTCTCGGACTCGGCCCCTGTAGTTGGGGCTCCAGCATCTCGAGGTTTTTGTTGCTGCGTCAATAATCCTGCGCGAGCGACAATCCCGCGCGAGACGATCAGCGCATGAGACTTCTTGCCATCGCCCGCACCCGCACGGCCGCGCACGACCTCGCCATGACGTGTATCGGCGAGCGGCTCGGAACCGACGAGGCGATCACGTACGCCCGCGAGGTCACGCTGCACACCCCCGTCGCCGAGCCGTTCGACGTCGCGCTGATCAAGCTGCCGCCCGGCGGCCTGTCTGCGGCTGACGTCGAGTGGATCGAAACCGGCGTGCTGACGCGCCTCGTGCCGGGCGCCAACCTGGCCGTGCGGTTCGGCTAGCACTCGACGAGTCCGGCGGCGAGCAGCCAGGCGAGCACCACGGCGCGCGGCCCCCGGCCCTCGACCCGTCGCCGCCGCGCCCGCCGCCGCCACAGGCGGCCGCAGTCGTCGCACCGGATCTCGACCCGCTCGCCCGGCCGGTCGTACGGCATCCACACGTGACCCACCAAGATCACGCACATGATGAGGCCCCACCACGGCAGCCGCGGGGCCGTCCTCTCCTCGTCGTCCATGTCCGGAACGTAGAACGGGCCCGCCCCCCGGGAGTAGGGGGCGGGCCCGGCTCTTTGCGCGGCGCGACATCAGGGCGGCCGCGATCTGGCCGTCGCAGCTCGCCGGCGGCGCGCGGCCGCGAAGTCGACCACGATCGCGCCGGGCAACAGGCCGGGGATCTCGGGCGTCGCCGCCTCGGCGGCCGCCGCCGAGCGGGCCCGCAGCTTGGGGCAGGTCTCGGCGTGCGGCCGGAACAGGCCCTCGTGCGGGTACGGGGGCAGGGCGCCGGCCTTGGTGATGACCCTCGACGACCATGTGCGCGGCGCGCTGCGATATGCGGCGACCGACCCCTCGTCGTGCGGCTTGGCATCGAGGGCCTGCCGCGCGCCGCTCTCGGTGATCGTCCAGAAGATGCGGCGGCCGCACCCGTTGTCAGGCCACTTGCAGCGCGACAGCTCGCGGTCGAACGGGATCACGACGCCGCCCTGTGGCTGTAGTGGCAATCAGGGCACGGGCCGAGGTCGGCGCCGGTGTCGGGGTGCTCGACCCGGCGGGTCGACTCGCGGCACTCGCCGCACCAACCGGTCGACGATGCGGTCGACGAGGCGGCGGGGTCGGGCAGGTTCCACCACGGCCCATCGGCGAGCAGACGGCCGGGGGCCTGCGAGGCGGGGTCGGCGGCGACGGCGAGCATCGCCCGCCGCACGACCGGCCACGGCCGCTCGGCTATGTCGGTGTGCGTCAGGACTCGGACGATCGAGCGCGTGCCCCATCCGGCTCTCAGGGCGCGAACCTCTGCCACGAGTTCGAGGATCGGGGAATCCTCCCCCTCCCCCTCGGACCCCGGCCCGCTCGGCGTGGTCGTGTCCGCGGCGAGGGGGGAGGGGGAGGGGTTCTCTCCTGTCTCTCTAAAAGCTTCTCTCTCTATAGAAGTAGTACGACCGCTCACAGCGGCCACCCCTGGCCGCTGTGAGCGGCCACCCTGGCCGCTGTGAGCGGCCACCCCTGCCGGATCTGTGCCGGTCTGCCCTGGCCGCTGTGAGCGGCTACCCCCTGGCCGCTCTTTGCGGCTACCCCCCTGGCCGCTGGTAGCGGCTAGGTCTGACCTGCTGTTTCGGGGGTCATCGGATGACTCGGCCTTTGCCGCGATCTCACGCTGACGGGCCTCTCGGGTGCCCCGCTCGTCGAACACTACGTACCGAGATTTCCCATACGTCTTGGTCGCGGGGTCGTACTCGCAGAACTTCTCGACGTACCCGCACTCGATCAGCTTGTTCAGGCCCCGGTCGAACGTGTCGACCGAGATGTGCGCCGCCTTGGCCAGCTCGGCGCGCGACATGACCTCGTCCTCGCGGGTCGTGCGCGAGGTGAAGTCGATGTACCGGATCAGCACCATGTACACGGTGTGCGCGTTGCGGTCGAGGCGGGGGTCGTCGTAGACCTCGTGGTACATCTGCGACCACAGGTCGCGCCCGTTCCTCGGGCGGCTGATCTCGATGCGATCGTCGGCGGCGCGCTCAGCCACGGGCACCCCTGATGGGGGTCGCGACCTGGGGGTTAGCTTGGGCAGATTTGTGTACCGCGAACGCCTGTGTCGCCGGGTACGCCAAGGGTAGAATCGGCACGTAGACCACCGGTCCCTTCAAGACTGGTCTGCTGCTTTGGCCCCGAACCCGGTCGCCACCGGGTGAGGGGCCTTATTTATGTTTGGGGGACTTTGGCCGCGCATCGCGGCCCCGGTCAGGCGGGGAACGCTGACAACGCGATCAGATGTCCTGACCAGGAACCCTACTCCGTGTACATCATCTAAGGCGGGGATCTAAGGGCATCGTGTCCGGAATGGCGCCGAGGCCCCGCGGGCATGCCGAGAAGGGACGCGGGCAAGTCGCGCCCCTTCTCGGATGATCTAGATCTGCTCGAACAGACAGGGGGCGACGTTCGGGAATGACCGGTTGGACCACAGGACTTCGACCCTCGTCGAGGCGGCGCCGGCCTGGGTGTTAGTGGTTCGGATCTCCTGGACGTTCCAGCCGGCGTACAGCTCGTCGTAGAGCGGGGAGTGGTAGCCGGACAGGAGCACCGCCGCGGCGGTGGCGTTGAGCGCGTGGGCGAGCTCGCGGTGCTGGTCGTCGGTCTTCATCTCGTGCAGATAGTGGCTGCTGTTCCGCGTTTTGGCCGCATACGGAGGGTCGACGTAGAACGCGACACCGGCATCGGCGCCATAGCGAGCGATGACATCGAGAGCGGGCAGGCATTCGAGGGAGACACCAGCGAGGCGCTCGGCCGCGGGGATGAGCCGGTCGCGATAGGCGTCGAGGTAGCCCGGGAGCGACAGCCCGTTCGCGGCGACCTGGTAGCGCCAACCCGTGCGACAGTACAGAGCGTTGGAGCGGCCTTGGGTGAGGCGGATCCAGACGCGGCGTGCGGTTTCTATCTCATCGCCGGCAGGAGCGGGCTCGAAGGCAGCGTCATGCTCGGCCCGGCTGTGCGGGGTCAAGGCGCAGACGCGGGCCAATTCGGCAGGGCGGTCGCGAAGGACCCGCCAGAAGATCATGAGATCGCGTGACAGATCGTTGACCGTCTCCTGCTCGCTGGGCTTCTTGGCCAGTAGTACCGCGAGGCTGCCGCCATACGGCTCGACATAGTGTTGATGGGCAGGCAGCAGGGCCGCAATGCGGGGCGCCAGAGTGCCTTTGGACCCGTAGTAAGGCATCGGCGGGGGAAGCGACATGACCGGATTACATCCTCGGGGGTAGCGCTTGCAGGAGCGGGGCGGCCGCCAGAGCGCGGGCTCGGCGGCCGCCGAGGCGGCAGATTATTTAGCGTCGGACTCGGCCGGGGCCGGTTCGGCCGGGTTGGCCAGGGCCCCGCGCGGCTTGAACTTCCCGCTGCGCCACGCGGCGATGAGCTGCTCGCGTCCGGTTGGCTTGCCCTTGGGGCGGACCCACCCGCAGCGGCCCGACCCGTCCGACTCGACCGGCAGCCGCTTGGCCAGGGTGACCAGCTCGCCCGTCTTCTCGTCGAGCAGGCGGCACTCGTCGTCGAGCTGGTCGACGAGCGTGGTCAGGAACGCCGGCCGCACCTCGCGCTTGATCAGCTCGGGGTGCGTGAGCCGGATGAACTCGGCGACGTCGTCGTACCGCGCGGCCGTGGTGCCGTCGACCGTCTCGTACACGTTCTGCGGGCTGTTGGCCTCGGCGTAGGCGAGCACAGCCTCGTCGTCCCAAACGGTCTTGATCGTCGGCTCGGCGATGTTGTACGTGCCGATCTTGACGCCGTCGAGCTTGAGCGGGATCGTCTTGGACCCGCCGACGTTGGCAGCGTCGGCGTGCATGGGGGCGTGCTTGGCCTTGGCGATCTTCAGTTCGCCTTCAACCCACGACTTGAGGGCGTCGAGCATGGCGATCTCCTCGGCCGCCTCGCGCACGCTCTCGACGTCGGGCGCGGTGCGCGCGGGCGCCTCGGGGGTCGGCTCGGCCGCCTCGGGCTCGGGCTGGTCTTCCTGCTCGGCGGCCGCCTCGGCGGGGCCCTGCGGCTCGTCGGCGGCCGCCGAATCGGGCTGCTGTTCTTCCTGGTCGGGGGCCTGCTCGGCGGCGGCCGCGAGCAGCGCGGCCGTCTCGTCGTCGAGGTCGCCGAACCCGAAGTCGTCGGCCGAGCCGCCGGGGCCCATCTCGGGAGTCCACACGGTCATGTCAGGCTGCCTTTCCGGGCGTGGCGGGCTGTGCGGCCGGGGCCGCCTGGCGCTGCTTGAGGGCCTGCCCGACCATGGCGGACAGGACGTCTCGGGGGGCCTTGCTCTCGGTCTTGGCCGTGGCGAGGGCCGCCTGCGCGGCGCGGCCGACCTTGACCGCCTCGGCGCGGGTCAGGTCCTCGGGGCGGCGCAGCTTGCGGCCGACCAGCGCGGCGGCGACGGCGAGCTGCGCGGGCGCCGATGTCGACCCGCAGGCGGTCAGCGCCGCGCCGAGCCGGTCGAGCAGCTCGGCGGGGGCGGGCTCGTCGGCCGGGCCGCCGGCCGAGTCGGGGGCGGCGGGCACGTCCTGCGCGGCGCGGGCCTGCTTCTCCCGGTAGAACCGGTTGTCGGGGTTGAGGGGCGGCCGCGCCGAGGCGGGGCGCCCCTGCTGCGCGGCGGGCTTCTTGCCGCCGGTCACCTCGATGCCGTGCCGGGTGATCAGGTCGACGAGCAGTTCCTCGTCGCCGTTCTCGTTCTCGACGGCGACGCCTGCGAACTGCGGGTGCGACGCCTCGGCGAGCAGGCCGAGCAGGTCGTCGCGGTCGGTGGTGGCGAGGGCCTCGTCGCGGATCTCCTCGGGCAGCCGCTCGCGGCCGAGCTGTACGAGGTCGCGCGGCTGCGAGGCCATGCTGCAGCGCAGGCCCTCGAACACGAGGTGTTCGAGGGTCATGCCCTCGACGACGCGCGCCTCATCCTTGCCGTACCGGATGCGCAGGTGCTTGGACCGTGCGCCGACGATCTGCGGGTGCGCGTCACGGGAGAGGCGGACCCATACGGTCGCGTCGAACTGCAGGTTTCTCTGCGCCTCGACCTTGTAATCGAACTGCTTAGGCACGGGCTCGCCCGTCGCCTTGTCGATCTTGATCGTTTCCTTGCCCCGCGCGGTGACGACCGCGATGCCCTCGAACGTCATGAGCAGCCGCATCAGCTTGCGCCAACGGGCGTGTACGTCGTTCCAGATGTGGTTAGGGATCTTGATCTCGGCGGTCGGGTCGGCCTTCAGGCGGCGCTTGTTCGACTCCGACTGCGCCGCGCGGGCACCCGCCCAATCCTTGAGCATCTCCCACAGCAGGGTCATGGAGTCGATCCCGAGGCACACGGGCGGCTTGCCCGCCGCGCGGGCCTGCTTGGCCTCGGTGTGCGCGGCCTGTACCTGCCCGATGATCTCGGCCCACGACCCGTTGTGCTCGATCACCTCGTACGTGATCTCGCCCGTGATCGCGTCGCCGTACTCGTCGGCCGAGCCTTCCCCGGCGTCGAGCCACACGCAGCGGCCCACCCTCGGCGAGGCCGACAGCTCGGCGAACATCCAGCTCTTGCCGGACTTCTCGCCGCCCTCGACCAAGATCAGCGGCCAGGGCACGACGCACGTCGGCGGGCGGGTCTTGAGGGTCTGCATTCTTGATGATCCTTTCCACGGGACTTGTGCGGCCTAGGTGCCTAGTCGCGCTCGAACGTGACCATGACAGCCGAGGCTATGAGTCACCCACGACGAATCGCGGATGACCTGGTGTGATGCTTACTTTCTGCGTTCTCGATCGAGCTTGATCAGTCGGTTCAGGTCGAACGGCCGGCCGGTCAGACGCGCGAAGTCCTTCCAAGCGGCCGCCCACCATACGGGCGTCTTGCCGATCCGGTCGTACGGCTCGGGCGCGGCAACGTCCTGCCGCCCCCTGCTGCGCATGGCCTCGACCGTTCTGCGCTGCACATCCATGCAGACAGCGATCTCATCCATGCCGACCAATCGCGGCAGGTTCGCGACGACGCTCTCGTCGATCACGTCGGGCTCGTCGGTGAACCTGCCGGCGAGCCACACCGGAACCCCATCGTTCAGGCTCTTGCCGGCGGGCACCGCGACGACCCAATCGGGGTCCGTCAGCTTGCCGCGGGCCCACTTGCTATAGACCGTCGGCCGGGGCTGTTTCCACAGGTCAACGATCCCGCCGAGGCCGATCAGCCGCACCGTGGTCGTGTCGATTTCACCGCTTATCATGTCCACCTCCCCTCACTCGCGGCGTGCATGATGAACACTACAGGGTTTGCGTGATGACCGCTACACCCATGAGGATCATCACGCGAGGAACCCGGCGGCCGGGTATGCTCGCGGACTGTGGAAGGCGGAGATTCGCCGCCGGCCTAAGCCGAAAGGGTGAACTTTCCACGGGCACCTGTGCGGCAGACGAGGGGGCCCCGACGCGCGAAGTCGGGGCCCCCTCGTCATGCGCCGGCCCTACGTGATCGGCAGCGACCAGGCCGCATCCCACACGGGCCAGGTCACCCGCCCGCCCGCCTGACCAATCCCCTTCCGCTCGGCGAACTCGGCCGCGATCATCTGCGACTGCGGCCCGAACGCGCCGTCGACCGCGATGTTCCACCCCCGGTGCCGCATCTGCGCCTGCCACATCCGCACGTCGGCCCCCCGCATGATCGGCGGATAGGCCAGCACCCGCGCGAACGGCGGCACCGACGGCGGCCGCACAGGGCCCGGCAGCAGGGGCAGGCCCTCGCGCCGCCAACGCTTCACCACGGCGTACAGCGGCTCGCCCGGGCAGCCGGTGTCGTACCCGTCGCGGTGGCCGGCGATGTCGTCGCCCGCCCCGCCCTCGCACCTTAGCCACCGGATGCCATCGGCCAGGCCGAGCAGCATGCCGTCGGGCGGCGTCGTCAGCCCCTTGTCGCCGAGCAGGCACGCGAGCGCGTAGTGCTCGCTGTTGAGGCCCTCGCCGTTGGCCGCGGGCAGCGCCCACGGCCCGCGACCGACGAACACTTTCCGGTGCGGACAGACCAGGCCCGAGTACGCGGTGTCGTTCCACCCGTTGTCATCCATGTGCCAGTGCTGCACCTCCTGCACGAGGTCGACGCACAGGCCGTGGTCGTCGACCAGGCCCGGCGAGACCTTGCCGGCGAGATAGTGCACCTTCACCCCGGCCGGGGCGTGCTGCAGCCGGGTCACCAGCTCGGGCGGGCGGGCGTCCCATTCCTTGCGCGAGACCAGGTCGACCACGGTTCCCCCTCTATTTGACGAACATCGCGACGAGCGTCGCGACCAGGCCCGCCCCGGCGCCGAACGCCGACAGCGGCAGCGCGTACCGGTACTTCTCGTCGGACCGCTGCCGCTGTTCGAGGTCCGTCACGATCTGCGGCAGCGCTGACAGCGACACGACGGCCGTCTCGACCAGGCGCAGCCGCACCTCGTGGTCGCTCACCCGCTCGTGGTCATCGGCCTGCCGGGCGGCGAGCACGGCGAGCCGCCCCGGCAGGTCCTCGTTCACGCCGGCCGGTACCCGGAGATCGCCGAGGCAGCCGCCTCGCTGAACCCCAGATCGATGGCCTCGTCGTACACGCCGCAGCGAGCCTCGTTCGCCGCGGCGCGGTCGGCCGACCTCACCTGCTCGACCCCCTCGGCCGCCGCCGCGAACGCCGCGATCCCTTCCTCGGCCGAGATCTCCACAGCACCCGCCGGCGCGGGCGGCGGCCGCTCGCTGATCTCGCCGTCGGCCACGGCCCGGCTGCGTCGTACGACCTGCCCGTCGGGCCGCCGAAAGTAGTGATCCACATCCGCCCCTCTCACGGCATGGCGAGCGCGAGTGCCCGCACGGTCCACCTGATCTGCCCGTACTGCGCGCCGCCCTGACCGTTGCCGACGGCGATCGACGCCGAGTACAGCAGCGCCCCGCCGGGCGGAATCGTGCCGCCGCCGATCAGGGGCTGCGTGAACTCCCAATGCACATCGGTCATCTCGGTACCGTTCTCGGCCCCCGGCGGCGCCGGGTTCTCGATCAACTGGAACGAGTTGCCGTCGATCGAGGCGGCACCGCGCGAGTCGGTGCCCGGCGGCAGCCGCCACGTCACATCCACGTTGACCCACCTGATCACGATCGCCGACAAGCACGGCGATGGGTTCTGCACCACGATGTCGGCCGTCTCGACCTCGACGTCGGCGACCGGCACCGTGTGCAGCGTCGTCGAGGTCTGCCCATCGGCGAACGTCGTGCTCGCTTTCGCCGAGGGCGGCACCCACAGGCCGCACGCCGGGTCGAGCCGCAGCGGGTTGCCGACCGACGACGCGCACGTGTACGGCCAAGCGGTATCGGCCGGGTCGCCGCACAGCTTGTGCGACAGGCGGCCGAGCTCGTCGACCTGAAACCCCTCGTCAACGCACACTGCCATGTCACACCCCCGCGGGGGTGTAGCCGGACATCTCGCCGGCGACGTCGGCGGCCACGCCGACACCGATCAGCGCCTCATAATGGCGGCGCAGCCGGGCCTCGTCGGCCGCCTGCAGCTCGTCGAGGTGCTCGCCGCGCACGGCGTGCAGCTCGGCGACAGCGGTCTCGTACTCGGCCTGCGTGACCTCACGGCCCGGCTTGGCCAGCTCGCCGAGGCCGAGGCCGCTCGTGGTGATCCGCCCGGCCGAGCCGTCCTCGTACAGCACGTAGTGCACCGTGGCCTCGCCGGGTGCCTTCGCGCCGCGCAGCGCGGCCGCGGCGACGGCCTCGTCGTACTCGATCTGCGCCCGCTGCTCGTCGGTCAGCTCGGCGTGCGCGGCCTTGGTCTTCCCCATCGGTTCCCCCCTGCTCACAGGCTGATCATCAGGGCTCGGATGAACACCTGAATCCGGTTGTAGGTCGCGCCGCCGGTGCCCCGGCCGAGGGTCACGTCGAACGTGAGCGGGATCGCCGCGCCAGGCGCGGCCATGGCGCCCAGGGCGAACGCCTTGGTCGTCTGCACGTGGGCGTCGTTGATCGTCGTGGTGCCCGTATTGCGGGTGTAATACGTCTCGTCGGTGCTGTGCCCGTAGGCCGCGCCGGCCGTCGCGGGCAGGATGAAATCGACGTCAGCCTCGCGCTCGACCACCACGAGGGCCGAACGGCAGGTGTCCGGGTTGGCGGTCGCCGTGGCGAACGAGTCGCCCGGCTGATCGAAACCGGCAGGCACGGCCAAATCAGCGTAGGCACGGGCCTCGGTGAAGCTGAAAAAGCTTGCCATGCCACGGGGCTCGGACCGCAGGCGGCCCGTCGCGTCACAGGCCACGACCCCGCCGAACGTATCGACGCTGCAGGGGTACGGCCACGCGCCCGTGTTGACCGCGAGCGGGCTGCCCACGGCCCCGGTGCCGGTCAGGCCGCACGCGCCGACCGTCAGCAGCGCCCGCAGGCCCCCAGCCGCACACGACAACAGGTTCCCGGCCACGGGCGCGATGATCGGCACGGCCGACAACGGCTGAACGACCGTGCCGTTCCCGCTGAAGTCGATGCAGTTCGTATCGGTCGTGGCGACCGAGGTCAGGCCGCCGCCGCCGCCCCCGGCGGCCGTGTAGACGCCGCCGTCCGTCCCGAAGATCGTTTGATTCCCGGCGTCCGTCGACAGGCGCACGCGCATCTGATTCGCGGCGTCGTCATAGATCAGGCCGTCGTCGAGGGCCTGCCCGACGCAGTCCTGCACGCTCTCGCACGTGACGGCCAGGCCGTCACCGAGGGTCGTGATCAGGTTCCCGACGGCCGTCGGTGAGACCTTGACGGTCGAGGTCAGGATGTACGGATCGGCGAGCGTGCCCGAGCCGGTCAGCGTGTGGTCGACGGTCGAGGTATCGCTCGCGTTGAACGCCCCGGCCGAGGCCGAGACGACATACGGGTCGGTCGTCGACCCGACGCCGGTCACCGTTACGCCCGGCCCGGCGGTCACCGAGCACGAACACGTGTTAGAGCATCCGCAGCGCGCCACGGCATCCCCCATGATCGTGGGTTCAGCCCGGCCCCCTCACCAGCGGCATTCACCGTTCAGGGTACGGGGCGGCCCTACGATCGAGGCGTGCACGCGCTCATGATCGGCCTATGGGCCGTCGTCGTCCTGTCGGCCGGGGTCCTAGCCCTGCTGCTGGTGCACGCGAACCGCGAGCGCGACGACGAACGCTGCCCGGCCGGCTGCTCATGCGAGGTGTACGACGAGCTGATCGCTAGAACAGGGCCGTCTGAGCGATCCTCGCGGGGATCTGCCGGGCGGCGAGTAGGCGCAGGCAGCGGCAACAGGTGACCGGCGCGTTCGAGGCGTGCATGCGCCGGGCGTCCCACCCGGCGACGCCGACGTGACAGGCCGCGGCGGGCAGCTCGTCGCCGCGGTGATCGGTGCTCGTCCCCGCGAGGTGCACAACTCGCGAGTTCTCAAGCCGCAACGCTCCGTCAGGCTCCATGTACCAAAGCGTAGCAAGATCATCCTTTGCGATCGGGTTACTTACAGTCTGTCGCTCCACGGGCTGAAGGCCTTCCCACAGTGTCAGGGTAGCGCCAGGACGGTCACCGTGCCCGCCGACGACGTCGCGACGAGCTGCCCGGCGTCGTCTACCTGCAGCACGAATGCGTTCGGCGGCACGCCGACCTGCACGTACGGCCTGGTCTCCAGACGCCGCAGCCGGTCGTCGAGATCACGGATCACCTCGCGGTCGGTCTGCGGCTTGATCGTCCTCTTGGGCATGGGCCCTACCCTTCTACGCCGACGGGAACGAGGGAGACGGCGACGCGCTCGCCCTCGGTGTCGAACGACACCTGCAGGCGCTTCAACCGCAGATCGGCGGCCAGTTCGTAACACGTCTCGGACGACGTCACCGGGATGATCACGCCGGGTATCAGCTCGTTGATCCCGACCGGCGCAGACGGGTCGAGCAGCGACCCGTCGGGCACCTGCAGCGTGATCGGGAACGTCCCGGCCTGCACGATCGACTCGGCCTCGGCCGTCGCCGAGGGCTGGTCGAGGATCTCCTGCTCGGTGGCCAGCGTTTCGAGCAGGCCGCACGTCCCGACCCCGCCCGCGGTTCCGGTGACGTTCTTGCCCACCACCACGGCGGCCGTCGCCGACAGCCGGCCGTCTTTCACGACCTGCAGCTCGCCCGCGAAATGCTCGTCGATCAGGCCTGACAGCCGGGCGATCGGCACCTCGCCCGCGATGATCAGCCGCCGCCCGATCGTCGTGAAGTCGATCCCGGTGCGCGCCAACTCGGCGAGTTCGTCGTACACGTACGAGCCGTTGGCCGGGTACTTGCGCTCGCCCGTGACCCCGCTCATCACCAAGAGCAGGTATTGCTCGATGTTGGGGTCGTCGACCGCGAGGGCCTGGCGCACGAGCGTCTCGGCGATCGTCGTCAGGTCGGCCGCCCCGAGCCCGGTCGCCGAGTAGTCGATCAGCGTGCGGATCACGCGGTGCGACAGCCACGCCGTGATGTCTTTGGCGGTGATCGTCGTCTGCTCGCGGCCGTACACGATCGTCTCGATCGGGCCCTGCCACACGAGCAGCTCGTCGCGGTACAGCCCGATCTCGTTGCACCACGGCCACGCCTCGCCGAGCAGATCGCAGCAGTCGGGCCCCTGGTAGGGCACGACGACCTGCGCCTCGCTGGTGTCGTCGAGGACCCGCGACCAGGTGAGCGACGCCGCGTTGAACAGCTCGCCCTGCTGCGCGCGGCCGCCGCGGTCGAACAACGCCACGGTGTAGCCGTCGGGGCATCCGAGTTCGGCCATGGTCAGCGCTCCCTGACGACGGTCTGCAGGGCGACCGTCGCCCCGGTGATGGTGTCGGCGTCGGCCTCGACGCAGACAAGGTACGGGATGCCGCACTCAAGGACCGGCCAGATCAGCGGCCCGCCCTGCGGCCCGAACGTCACGCTGCCGCCCGAGGTCTCGGCCCGGCCGGGGCAGGCCACGATCGAGCGCCGGGTCGTCCCGTCGAGGGTGTACGTCGCCGAGGCGGGAACGAACGACACGTTGACCTCGGCGCAGAACCCGCACTCGCCGAGCTGCTCGATCGTCCGGTTCAGCGGGTTGGCGTACATGCGGATACGCACGCTGCGCAGGGGCCCGTTCGGGCCCGCCTTGATCACGATGATCGGGACGGCGTCAGCCCAGATCGGCGCCGTCCCCGCGGGCACCTCGATACACAACCGGCTGCGCCCGGCGAGGGGATCGCAGTTGCACGGGTTGGACGGCATCGGGATCTCGGGCACCACGGCCGGCGGGCAGGCCGGGTCGAGGGGGCACGGCGTCGCCTCCTGCGCCTCGCACTCCTCGGCCTCACTCAAGCAGTCGGGGTCGGTCGACCACTCGATACACGGAGTGACGGCCAGGGGGTCCCACGTCTGTTCAGTGGCCACCGTGACCGGTTGGCGCAGCGCGTGCGGCCGCCCGGCGAGCAGCGTGAACTCGACCTCTTTCGCCGGGCACTCGGTACAGCAGTTGCAGCCGCCGCCGATCTCCGACACGACGTTCGGGCCGTCGATCAGGGCGACCTCGCGCAGGGTGCGCAGGTGCGGCGTCAGGCATTCCTGATACGTCTCGAACTCCGGGCTGTCCTCGCACGCCTCGGGGCAGCAGGCGAGGTATGTCAGGTCGTCGCCGCCGCACGTGCTCGTGCCGCACGCGAGCGATCCGTCGAGGGCCGAGGCGAGCCAGCGCAGGCCGTAGTCGATGCCGCAGCACGTCGACCCGAGCAGCAGGCCGCGGACGACGATCGTGCGCGGGCCGAGGCGGCGGCGGCCGATCAGCGCGCCGTCGCCGAGCCGGTCGGTACGGCTGCGCTCGACCGGCGCCACGTCGAGACCCGTGATGCTGCTGACGAGCAGCCCGCCGAACTCATACGACTCGGGCTCGGCCGGGTCAACCCACGGCACGTTCGCGTCGAGGTCCGGGCGCCGGTAATCCTGGTCGCCGAGCATCGCGGCCAGGTCCGGGCAGCAGCAGTCGTTCACGGTCATCGTGTGCGGCTTGAGGCCCTGCCGGGCGTAGTTGGTCGCCCGGCAGGAGTTGGCGATCTCGACGCCCGCCAGGCAGAGATAGTCGTGCGCGGCCATGGCCGGCCCCCCTCTATCGGAGGGCCGCGACGAGGCGGCCCTCGATGATGTCGACCACGGCGCGCGGGTCCGTGACGTTGTTGATGTTGTTCGTCTGGTTGATCGTGGTCGAGCGCGCCGTGCCGGTCGTGGCTGCCGCGCCGCGGCCGCCGGTCAGGGCCGAGGCGCGCGGCGGCAGCAGCGCGGCCGCCCGTTCGACCTGCCGGTCGGGCCGTACGGTGTCGGCGATCTCGGCCTGCACTCGGGCGCGCAGCCGCTGCAGGCCCCGGATGTAGCCGAGCATCGTGTTCTCGGCGTCCTTGTCGAGCACCCGTGACGGGCTCTTGATCTTCAGGGTCTTGCGGACGGTCAGCGACACCGACTCGGCGATCTCGGTCATCAAAGCGATGATCTTCTTGCGGTCGGCCTGCAGCCCGGTCAGGAACCCCTTGGACGCCTGCCGCCCGGCGTCGAACAGCAGGTCGGCCGAGTCGCGGCCGAGGTTGCGCGTCGCGGCGTCGATCTGCGCCTGCGTCTTGTTGATCTGGAACAGCGCGGTCTTGGACGTCTTCCGCAGCGTCGCCGCCAGGGCGCCGCCCTCCTCGGGCCCGCCCTCGATGATCTGCCGCAGCAGGCTCTTGGACAGGCCCCGCCCGGCCAGGGCCTGAATGTCGCGGGCGAATTGGCGGATCTTGGCGAGCCGGTCGCGCAGCGTCTTCTCGATCGAGGCCCCGCTCGCCCGCTCGTCGTCGCTGAACCCCGACAGGCCGGCGAACGTGCGCGCCTGGTCGGTCGTCGAGGTGGCGAGCTGCTGCGCATTCTCGATCGCCGCCGTGATCTTGTCGCGCTGCTTGGCCAGCGTCGACAGGCGCCCGTTCAGGACCTCAAGCCGCTTGATCAGCAGATCGTCGACCTTCGTCTTGATCCCCGAGAACGCCCTGCTGATCTGCCTTTCGAGGGACGTGAACGCGCGGCCGATCTCCGATGGGCTGCCGGTGATGTTCTTGACGAACCCGACGCCGACGGTCTGCGCGATCGCCAAGATCCGCTTTTCGAGGTTCTTGCGCTGCCGCTCCAGCTCGGCGGCCAGGGCCCGCCGGTTTCCCGTCAGGCCGGCCGCCAGGGCCGCCCCGAGCAGAGCGGAGATGTCGACCTTGGGGGCGCGCTGCACAGGCCCGCCGAGCGCGAACCGGGGGAGCGCGCCGACCAGCCCGCCCGAGGCGAAACGATTGCTGTTGATCGCCTGTAGCAGCCGCTCGTGCCGCTTGGTGGCCGCGGCGTTGACGACGAACTCTCCGTTCGACAGGCGCGCGAGGATCGAGTCGGACGTGCCCGTTCCCGGCCCGCTGAGTCGGCCCGAGATGCCGCCGCCACCCGCGAACCGCTGGAACCCGCGCACGGCATCGAATCGCCCGCCTGTTGCCCCGGCGTGGGCCTGCAGGCCGCCGTTGACGCGTACGAAAACGTCGATGACCTTGCCGCTGCTGTTCTTGATCAGCCGCTGAACGGCCGACTCGGCGGGCGAGGTGTCGGCGACGGCCTTCAACTTGATGACCTTGCCATTGGGCAACACCTTGATCCGGTTGCCGAGCCGATCGACGACCGTGATAGCCCCCTTGGCGTCCTCACGGGCACCATCGAGGCTGCGCGCCAGGGCGAACACGGCGGCCTGCCCCGCCTTGCTGTTGCCGGCCAAACGCGACAGGGCGGGCAGCAGCTTGAGCGTCTCGGCCGTGGTCTCGGCCGTGCTGCCCTTGGCGCGCTGCTCGGCGACGAGCTTGTCGCGCAGCGCCGTGACCTCTTTCGACAGGAACTGCTGCCGCTGCAGGCTGGTGAGGTTCCCCTTCTTGAACGCCGCGTTAATCTCGTTCTGCACTTCCTTGAGCCGGTTCGTCGCATCGAGCACCGCGAGCGAGGGGTTCAGGAACCGGTCGAACGCTTCCTGCAGCGCCTGCGTCTGCAGCGTCAGCCCGAGCGCCTCATCTTTGGCGCGCGACCAGGCGTCGGCGAGCACGATCGTCGTGTCTTTGGCCGTGGCCACCGACGCCGAATAGGTCGCGATCCGAGCGGCCGCCGACGCCGAGATCGTGCCGTTCTCATCGAGCGCCTTGGACAAGTCGACCCCGGCGGCCGTGGCGAGCCTGGTCGCCGACTCGATGCTCGGCGCGAACCCGGCGTTGACGAGCTGCTGCGCGGCCGACGTCACGCGCTTGATCGCCTCGCTGTTGCGCGCCATGGCGGCCTCGATCGGCACCTGCACGAAGTCGTTTGCCGCGAGGGCGCCCTGCAGCATCTGCAGGTTCATCTGCGAGGCGTCGCGCGTCACCTCGCGCGAGGCGGCCGCGAGCCGCTGCTGCGCGGGAATCAGCTTGGCGGAGAGCGCCTTGTTCGCCGCCTCGTACCCCTTGATGTTGTTGCCGGTCGCGTTGTTGATCCCGTTGATCGAGTTGATCGTCGAGTCAATCGCCGACTTGGCGTTGAGTGCCTTGATCGCGAAAAACGCGATCGCGATCCCGGCGGCGACGTACAGGTTCGGGCCCGCCCCGGCGACCACGTTCAGCAGCCGGGCCGCCCCCGCCGCCTTGCCGGCCGAGGTAGCGAACCCGGCCACCTTCTTAGCGCCGCTGCCGAGCAGGCCGCTCGCGGCCGCGAGCGGCGTGCGCAGCGCGATCGCCGTCACGACGAGCTGCGCCAACACAGGGCTGACGTCGTTCAGAACGGTCAGCAGCCGCAGCAGCACGCCGACCAGGCCGACCACCGACCCGCCGAGCGGCGCCAGGGCCTCGACCGTCGAGGCCAGCGCCGCGCCGAGGTCGAGCATGAGGTCGGTCAACGCGTCGACCGCCGGGCCCGCCGACCGCTCCAGGAAGGCGAAGAACTCCCGGGCGCGCGGGGAATCGAACCCCTGCCCGATCGTCTGCGTCGACCTGATCAGCGCCTCGGATGTGGTCTCGGCGAGCGGCCGCAGCCGGGGCAGCAGCCGGATCGTCTCCGACACCGCGGCGTTGTACAGCCGCAACGTGGACGGCTCGACGGCCGCACTCACGGCCTTGTACTGCGTGATGAGCTGCCTCGTCGACACGACGGCCTGCCGCTGAGCCCTCGTCAGCCCGTCCCACCGATCCGCGAGATCGGTCGTCCCCTTGATGACGTCGCGGATCGGCCCGACCGCGAGCGCGGCCGTCGCGGCGATCCCAGCCCCGGCAGCGACCAGCAGCGGCGCCGCGCCCGCGGCGAACGCGATCGCCGAGGCGAGCAGCCCCAGGCGGCCCGTGTACTTGTTCAGCGAGACGCCCGACCGGTCGGCCTTCTTGCCGAAGTCGGCGACCTGGTCGCCGAGGTCGTCGAGCCCGGCCCCGCCGCCCCCGCGGCCGCCGATCGAGGCGATCGCATCGCTGGCCTGCTCCGCGGCCGGGACCAGGCGGCCGCGCAGCGTCGTCGCGGCCCGATCGGCCACCTGCTCGACCCGATCGATCTCGACCGTGTCGAGGTCGAACAGCGCCCCCTGAACGGCCTCGATCTGCTGCCGCACCTCGACGAACCCGCCCGACTCGTCAATGTCGAACAGCGAGCCCTGCCCAGCCTGCGACAGGCGCCGCAGCGACGCCGCGGCGCGGTCGGCGCCGTCTGCGACCTCATCCCCTACACGGCCGCCGGCCTCGGCGGCGTCGTCGAGGGCCCCCTCGATGGCGGCGGCCGCCCGCTTGACCTTGGCGGCCGCCCGGTCGGCGCCGTTGCCGAGGTCGTCGGCGACGGCCTTACCGGCCTTGCGGCTTGCCTGGGGGATCTTGTCGAGGGTCTTCTCGGCGTCCTTGGCGACCCGCTGCATGCGCTTCTTGAGGTCGCGCTGCAGTTCCTCGTCGAGATCGTCAAAGTCGATCGACAGCTCGACCCGGCTCGACGCTAGTGGCTGCTCGGACAACGGGGCACCCCTCGTACAGATGGGTTGCCCGGCCCCCTCACCAGCAGCAGTTATCAGGCTAAGGGCCGGAGACCGGCCCGCCTCGTCTCACGCCGCCCATGGCGGCCATGTACGCCGCGCCCTGTTCCTCGGCCGACATGATCTCGACTTGGCGCACGTCGACCCACGGCGGCGGCTGCCGCAGCTTGAAGTCGAACACGTCGCGCTCGCGCGTATCCCTGCCCTCGACGAGTAGCCCGTGCATCAGGTTGCACACCCGCGCCGGCGACTCGGCGGCCAGGGCGGCCAGGTCGACGCCGCGCAGCAGCAGCGCGCCGTCGAGGTCAGCCCACTGGTCGGCTACGGACGCGATGAGCTTCTGCGCCACCCACCAGCGGCGCCCGGTCGCCGCCTCGACCAGGCCCTCGGCCACCCGCCGCATCTGCCGCAGCGTCAGCGAGTCGCCGGGGTCGTCGAGCCGGTCGTCGAGGTAGCCGGCCGAGGCGTCGTCGACCAGGTCGTACAGCACGTCGCGCTGCCACGCCTCGAACCGCAGCCGGTCGAGCAGGCACGACCACGAGCCCGTGACGGGGAACGCCTCGCCGTCGAGGGCGAACGAGCGGGGCGGCCCATGCAGGGCCGCCCGCCACGCCTCAACCCGCACGCTCACCTGCCCCGGCGGCGCCTGGCCGGGCGGCCCCCGCGGGCCCGGTTCTCTTCCTCAAGCTTCTTATTGAGGATCTTCACGACCTTTTCCAGGATGTCGTACAGATGGGAGATCCGGAACGGGTCGAGATCGTCGTCGAGGCGCCGCTGCAAATGATCAAGGGTGTCAGCTGACAGCACCCGCTCAAGGAAGCGGCGGCCGGCGAACAGCGCATCAGCCGTCGAGGCGCGGCGGGCCCCGGCCTCCATGAGCTGCGCGAGCACTTCCTCAAGCTTGTGCGGCGCGACGATCGTGCCGACGAACCCGTCGAGGTCGAACTCGATCGACCGGTCGGCCTCGTCGGGCACGTCCTCGTCGGCGAGGTCCTCGGTCGTGAACCGCAGCTCGGGCGGGATCACACGGGTCGGCTCGATCGTCCCGGCCTCCTCGTCGAACTCCTCGCCCGCCTGGTCGACGTCGACCGGCTCGGCCTCCCTCGCACGGCGCGGCCTCTTGGTCACTGCGGCTGTCGTCATACGTCCCCCTTGTCGAGGCGGGCGCGGTAGGCCCGCCACCCGCCGAAGTCGCTGATATCCGTCAGGCCCGGCGCGGCCAGCGCCTCGGAACGCATGAACATCGCGAGCGACCCGAACCCCGTCACCAGGTGCACGACACCGAGTTCGAGTTCGGCGGGCTCGGCGGCGAGCAGCCGGTCGAGGATCTCGTACGTCACCTGATACAGCTCGCCGAGCACCACGGCCCCGCCCTCGACCGCCTGCAGGCCGGGGAACTCGTCGCGCACCGACCACAGCCGATAGCGCGGCTCGGTCGCCACGGTGTCGACGAACGTCGCGCCGTCGAGCAGGTGATGCAGATTCCCGCCCTTCATGCCGCCGCCGGTCAGGTACATCAGGAGGTTGTTCATGGTCGCTCCGGGGGTTGTGATCAGCGTTCCCGCACAGGGTAAGGGCAGGCGTCGCGGAAAGCCCTGACCAGCCACTTATCAGGCTTGATGCCGCGCACGAACTTCGCGAACACGACCGGCCGGTTCCCCTTGGCCAGACCCCGCCCGCCGCGCCCGGTCCCCTTGACCTCGAACCGCAGCGCTTTCGTCTTGGCCGGGTTCAACGGTCGGATGACCCGCCGCTTGGGCCCGTACAGGCCGGTGCCCTCGTGCAAGTACAGGCCGTAGTCGAGCGGGCTGCCCGCGCGCATCACGACCCTGCCGGGGAACACGGTCACGTTGTGGTCGATCGAGGTGCGCAGGTGGCCGTCGTCGACCTTCACGTTCTTCTTGGCCTGGTTGACCGTACGGCGGCCGATGCGCTCGGCCTGCCGCACCACGGGCCCGGCCGGGCCGTTGACGAGTTCCCGGTACGCCGCCTGATTGAGCCGCACCCGCACCCGCGCCATGTCAGCCGTCCTCGGGCAGCCCGGTCGCCGTGGGGCGGTGCCGGAACGCGGGGTGCTTGGCCCGGCTCGCCGCCTCGCCATGGTCGACTCCCTCGGCCGCTGCCGCCTCGACCGGCTCGGGCTCGGGGGCTGGCGGGGTCACGTCGACCAGCTTGCCGCCGTCGACCAGCCTGCGCAGCAGGGCCGTCTCCTCGTAGGTGACGACCTGGCCGTGCTGCAGGCCGAGTACCCGCGCGGCCGCTCTCACTGTCATCTGTGCCATGCCTCGAACATAGGTACGGCCCGCCCCCCACCAGGGGAAGCGGGCCGTACGGCGCGTTGCGTCAGTTCGGGTCGACGTCCTGGTCGACGTCGTGCGCCGAAGACCATCCGAGTTCGGCCATGGTGTACAGCTCGGCGTCATCGCAGGCGGCCTGCTGCGCGGCCCGGCCGACCCGCTCGAACGAGTCGAGCAAGGCAGGCGTCATGTCGGGGTGCCGCCTCAGATACTGCATGCCGCACATGAGCGCGTAGGCGTCGCGGCGGTTCATCTGCAGCGTGATGTCAGGCATGGTCGCCCATCGCTCGTAAGCGGCCTGCAGCAGCGCCAGACCCGCACGGTCCTCGGGCCGGGCGGTCATGCCTGCCTCATGGTGGCGGTCGAGGTCTCGGCGGTATGCGAGGAAAGCATCGTGATCCTTCCGGTTAGAACGGGCCCTCGTCGGGGCCGGGCTCGTACGGGTCGTCGGGGTGTACAGAATCGGACATGGGCGACTACCTTTCTTGATCAGTTGAGGATGACGGCGCGGTCGAGTCGGGCGGCGAGATCCCGCATGATCGACTCGGGGGATTTGGTGGCTGTCTCGATGCCGAGCGCGGCGAGCGAGATGTCGACGTTCCACATCATCAGTTCGCCCACGTCGCCCCAGCCGCCGCCCGTCTTGCACTCGGCGAAAGCGGTCTTCCACGCGGGTGAGGCGAACGCGTCGCTCGCGTCGGCGGCCAGCGCCTTGAGCTGACGCTTCATGGCGGCCGGGTCGGCGAGGTTGTCGAGCCATGCGGCCCGCGCGCGGTCGCGGAACGGGGCGACGGTCGCCGAGGCGGCCGCGCACGGCGAGGCCGGTGTCGTCGCGGCGGCGGGGGTGGCAGGTGCGGTTGCGGGGGCGGCTGCGGGGGCGGTGGTCGCCGAGCCGCAGGCGGTGAGGGACAGAGCGGCCGCTACGGCGGCGATCAGGTGGCGCATGGGGGTTGGAGTCCTTCCCGGCCCTCTGGGGGCCGTACGCGGCTGGCCAGCGGCCGCAGGGGGTGATCGGTCGGGCGCGGGGAGTAGCGGCCGTAGAGCGCCCTGCAGGGCTGTCGCAGGGCGCTCTGCGGTCAGGTCAGACGATCTCGATCGCGAGAACCTTGTCGACACCCGCGCAGTCAGCGACGGTATCGACGTCGGGCCCGAACGTGTGGGGGATCAGCGTGCAGCCCATCTGCCGCAGCGAGCCGCGCAGCACGAGCTCGATCTGCTCGACGGGCACGCCGCGCAGGTCGACAACCGCCGTGATGACGGCGGCCTCGGGCTTGGCGGGCTCGATCGTCCACTGCCATAGGGCGCGGGGCGACAGGGTGATGCGCTCGGGTGTGATCGACCACTCTTCGGGGTCGGTCGGGCTGTAGGACAGCGCGCCCTCGGCGGGCCGGTCGGTCTCGATCATCAGGAAGGCCGAGCCGCTGCGCGGGGTCTCGATGACGGTGCCGGTCGCGACGAGTTCCGGGTTCGCGAGGTCGCCCGTGTGGGCCGAGCCCTCGCTGTAGCGGGTCAGGGTGATGCGGTCCCCGTAGGCGGGGAAATCCAGGGGCTTGATGTCGATCATGGTTGCCTTTCTCGGGTCGTGGTGACGTTCCGACGGCGGGGGCGGGGCCCCGACGAGAGTCGGGGCCCCGCCGTCTGTCAGCCCCACTGAACGGCGGGAACCTTGCTGGTCGGGGCCGCCCAGGAAGTTCCGGGGTTCGTCATCTTGATCACCTTTCCACGGGCTGATGTTGCGTGATGAACACTACACATGTAGGGCTGATCATGCAACCGTGTCACTCATAAGCTACGCATCGTTACCGCGTCGTCACCTGCGACGCGACCGCCCGCCGCCGCGCAGCCGCGCCTGCGCCTGGTCTCGGGTGTGCCAGATCGAGCGCAGTGCGGCCGACACCTCAGGGCGGCACTGACGGCACGGGATCGCCCGATCTCGCCCGCCCTTGTCGGTGTAGTCGATCCACCCGGCGACGCAGATGTGATGCGTGCACTCGCACGCAGGGAACGGGCAGCGCATCCCCATGTCGGCCCCCTCCTGTGCGGAGAGTCATTGCAAGTCGTTACTTACAAGCAGGGTAACCACCAAGGCCGACAGAACGCCCCTGGATATCGCCGCGCCGGGCCCGCCCGGCCGGGCATCATGGCGGCCATGCGAGCACCCGTGACGGAAGTCAAAACCCGATCCCTGTACCTCGGCGACGAGAAAATTCCGCTGCTCTACGTCTCGACGCCGCCGGGCGAATGGTTCGAGTCGCTGTTCGCCCGTATGGCCTTGAACAACGGGCTGCCCCGTTTCCGCCCCGGGCGCGGCATCGGCCCCTCGGGCGTCGGGTGGCAGTTGCTGTTCGACCGGCTCGGGCCCGGCGACCCCGCCCCGCTCATGTCGGTGCTGTGGCCGGCGTTCGCCGACCCGCTCGTGTTCGGGGTGCGCAAGGCGTCGCCGATGGGATGGGCTGACCGCGCGGTCGACGCCGGGTGCGCGGCCCTGATGATCGGGCCTGCCCTCGACTGGCCGGCCCTGGTCCAGGTGCGCGAAAGCGACCTCGACGAGGGCGGCATCATGATGGGGGCCGTCATCCTCGACGCACTCGGCGGCCGCCTGGCGGCCGCCGGGATCGTTCCAACACTCACCCGTCAGCCCTAGAGCAGCCCGGCCAGGCCGCACTCTGCGTCTGCCGTCAGTCGAGCACGATCTCGATACACGGCTGCGGCCCGTACAGCACGAGCGCGAGGTACTGCAGGTTCCCCTCGTGAATGACCGTGTGCGCCCGGCGCGGCGGCGCGCTGCCGACCTTGACGTCCAGCTCGGAGCCGACCGTGAACCGCACAGGCGACTCGATCATGACTTTCGCCGTCGCGTTCAGCAGTTCGGCCGCCTCGCGCTCGGCCACGCCCACGACGAGCAGCTCGGGCAGATTCCGCAGCGACAGGCCCGCCGTGTACGACAGCGGCCGGGGCAGACCGGTCTCGGACTGCACGAGCCACCCGCGATCGGCGATCATCCGCCGGGCCCGCGACAGGTATGCCGCCGCCTCGTTCTCCCGGCGGCGCCGCAGGGCGGCCGCCGTGTCGAGCAGGGGAACGGGCAGGTCACGGCGCTGCGTCATGACGGCAGAGTAAGGGCCGGGAAACAGGAGACCCCGCAGCACGCGCGCACTGCGGGGCCCTGTCTCTCGCCGGCGGGGTCTCGGCCGTTCCTCTTGCGCCGCGGTGCGAGAGACTCCGCGGCCTGCAGGATCGGGCCCCCAGACGTCGAGCTTTCCCTATTAGCCCGGCGAGCCGATGTCGACCTCGGCGAGCGCCTGACGTTCGGTACGCCCCCGGTAGAGCCTGGGAAGTTCGCCGGGGGTTCGGGGTGTGGCGTGCGATCCGCCCCCGATGCTACGCCGGCATACATGATTGTGACGGTCGAACGTGGAACGTCAGGGCTCGGCCGGAGGGCAGCAGTCGCCGGCCTCGACCGTGACCGTCATCGCGCCCCCGGCGCACCCGCCATCGGGCCCCCGGCTGCGCCACTCGCCGACGATCGCCTGCCGCCCCTTGGTGATGAAACAGCACACGACGGCCCGGCGCATCGCCGCGGCGTCGTCGAGGATCTTCTCGGTATCCGCGGTGCGCTGCTCGCAGCTCGGCGGCACGCCGTCGTCGTCCATGACGCTCACGCACCGGAACACGCCGAGTTCCAGCTCGACCGCGTACAGGCCGGTCACGCACCGGTTCGGGTCGTTGGCCGGTACGGGGAACTTCGCCGTCGTCGGGAACGTCCGCACGACCCGCACCCACGCGGTTCCCTCGCCCTCGGGGCCCTGCCCGCAATCCATCGGTTCGGGGCCGGGCGACAGGCAGCAGTAACACACCGGTCCGCCGACCGTCTCGCCCAGCTCGGCGCACAGGCACGACAGCAGCGCCTGCGCCAGAGGCAGCGCCGTCGTGTCAGGCACGGCCGCTCACCCGCCGCTCGTCACGGTGCGCGGCCGTCGCCGATCCGGGCTGTACACGCGGGCGCCGCGCGCCAGGCCGCCGGGGTTGACCGCCCGAATCCACAGGTCGACCTCGTATAGCCCGGTCAGCCCGTCGTCGAGGAAGTTCATCGGGTCGAGGAAGTCGAGCCGCACGCCCTCGCGGGTGAGTGACTGCACCCGCCGGGGCAGGCGGCAGCCCGACAGGTTCGCGCACGACTTGCCGAACTCGCACGCCAGGGCCGAGGCGGCGGCGATGCCGCCCGGCGGAATCGGGATTCCCTGCAGGTACCGCACGCTGAACGTCCCGACCTCGCTGTCTGGCAAGCTGAGGTCTTGGCACATGGGCCAGCACTCGCCCGAGTCCGATCGGGCGACGAGGGCGCGGTGATCGAGCACGAGGTAATCGCCGGGATCGACGACCGCGCCGTCAAGCAGGACCTCGGCGATCGAGTCGACGGGGCCCGGCAGGATCACCTCGCACAGCGTCGCGCACGAGCAATCGCCGGGGCAGCGACCGCACGCCAGGTTCAGCCACTGCCCGCCGTCGAGAACGGGCGTGAACGCCGCCCCAAGCGGCCCCGAGATGGGCCAGGCGGGCGCGTACGACGTCGAGGTGCAGGGCAGGCGGCACGGCCTGACGGTCGTTTCACACAGGCCGAACCGGTAGCCCGACAGCCGCCACACGATCTCGGTCGCGACCGACGTCGCGAACGCCTGCTGCGCGGGCGTCAGGTCCGGCCACGCGATGCAGCAGCTCGTGTCGAGGGTCCAACCGCACGGGGTCGTACGGATCGTCACGCGGCCCCCTTCCATGGGGTGAGGCCCGGCCACGCCGAGGCGGCGGCCGGGCCTCGGTCGGCGGTCAGGGCAGGGCGACGCAGCCGCAGTCGGCCGGGACGGTCGGCGGCTGAATCGTGGTCAGGTGCATGTCGAGCAGGTCGAGAGGGCCGATCGGCGTGAGCAGCGGCCCCGCCGTATTGGCCGCGTTGGTCGCGTCCACGTTGTACGGGCCGACCCCCCAGTTTCCGCCGAGTTCGGTCCGCGCGGTGATCTCGAAACTGGCGCCGTCGTTCTCCATGGTGAAGCCGGTCAACACGGCGCCCTTGACCCACGGCGCGAGGAAGTAGCCCCACGGCTTGCTGTCTTCCTGCCCGACAACACAGGGCTGCCCCGGAATGCGGGTCCATGCCTCAAGGGCGAACCCGCCGTCGCACAGGATGTTCCTCCCGACCCTGTTGCCGACGCTCGTTCCCTCCCAGTCGACGACGAGCGGGTGACCGGTGATGATCTCGAATAGGTCGGGGTTGACCTGGCAGAACGCGAACGTGATGTTCAACCACTTGATCTCGTCGCAGGCTTTGTCGCTCACGCATAGGCGGCCGTTGGCCTTGAGGATCTCGACTTCGGTGCCCTCTTTGATCTCGCTTTCCCAAGCGATCGACACGAACCCGTCGCTGACGACGGTCGAGCAGGGCCCGACCACAGGGGCGCCGCAGGAGTCGAGCCGCGTAGCCCGCATCACCTCGGCACCGATAGATGACCAACAGGTCGCCGGCATCGGCTGCACCTCTCATCACGGAACGGTGCGCCCGGCCCCCTCACCAGCGGCGATCTATCAGCAGGGTAGCCGCCCGGCGCGGCTGCGCCGGGTACGGCTCGGCGTCAGGTCTGCCCGGCCTCGACGGCATGGCAGTGCACGGTCACGCCTGAGGCCGGCACGGGCACCTGTAGCACGCTGATACCCAGGATGACGACGGCCGGCGCACGCCTGACGTTGAACGTGACCGAGCTCGCCGAGATCGCCGACACGCGGCACTCGGTGATGTCGGCGATAGCGGTTTGCACGGCGTGTGTGACGACGGGAACCGCGGCGAATGCGGGAGTGAAGGTGAATGTCACGTTTCCCGAGGCGTTGGTGATGCCGGCCTCGGAGAACACGCGCCGGCCTGGTCCGCCGGCGGGGCCGGTCGCACCGGTCGCACCGGTCGCACCGGTCGCGCCGGCTGGTCCTTGAGGGCCCGGAATCGCTGTTGTCGTCGTCGCTCCCATCACGCCACCTCATTTCCATATGCCGGCCTCATGGGCACGGCGCCGAGTAGAAGTCGAGCCGGAACCGGATAGGCGCGACGATGTTCGTCGCGGTGCGATGGATGCCCAGCGCGCCGCCGCCCTCCATACGGATGGTTCCCGCGCTCGCGTTGCCGGCCGGCCCCGAGACGTAGGTGAGAACGGCGCGGATGCCGCCGGCGAGCGCCTGGGATATGCGCTGCTCGCCGACGTTCATCATCGTCAGGTTCGTCGCCCAGGTGATAGTGCCCGTGAGCGTTGAGGAGAACGTCAGGATGACTCCGCCGGAGTTGCCGGCGGCCGACCCGTACTCGAGCGCGACACTCGATAGAGGCGCTGTCCAGTCGAGCGACGGCGCGCCGACGGTCGGGTCGTAGCAGACGCCGGTGACAGCCCAGCCGGTCGCCACGTCCGGTGTCGGGACCACGTTGCAGATGAATTCGTTCGGGGCGTCGTTGAAAGCGGCGCCGGCCATGTGCAGGTCAGGCAGTTCGAGCACGGTGCCGCACGCACAGTTTTCGATGTCGTCGGCCGGCACCGTGGCGCCGCTGACAATGTCGTGCCATTCGGGGCCGGCCCCACAGTCGACCAGGTAGGCGCGATGGAACGCCGACCCGGTGACCACGCGGTAACAGCGCGCCGTCTCGCTGATCGGGCAGCAACAGCCGGCCGCGCCGGCGCCGGCGAGGATGACGCCGGCGAACGCCGCGGTGACGACCGGAACCGTTGCGCCGGCCGAGGTCGCTTGCCCGATCCAGAGTTGAAAGTCGTGCGCGCCGGCCACCACGGGCAGTGTGAACGTAGCCGGCCCCGAGATGGGCGTTACGGGCCCCTGGTCGACACCGTCGTACACGACGCGCGCCGGCACGTTGGGCGGGTTGGCGAAGGTGTCGCCCGACACGGTCACGGCGTACGTGCCGGCCACTCCGGGCGGGATGGTGAACAACTGCCGGAACCGCTGGGTGCCGGTCGCGCCGATCACCTGGGTTGTGCTCGCCGCGGCCGGCGCCGCCAGATAGGAGGCGCCGGCGTTGCGTGATTCCTGCCAGAACGCGTTACCGGCCGGAAACGGATGGAAGAACGGTGCGATGCTGCTCAACGCTGGGTCCAAGCGACCAGCACGGTTGACGCCGCGGCGGCCGTGATGCTCTGGGGGCCCTGCAAAGGTCCTTCCTCATCGTTGTTCCAGTTGATCGAGACGCCGGCCGCGAGCGGGCCGACGGCCGTACCGGACTGGTCGACCAGGTTGTATGTGCCGGTCAAGCCGGTGACCGTGAGCCCGGTGAGCGTCCCGACCACGTCGGTTCCCGGGGTCCATACCTGGGCCGCGGTCAACAGGCGCGCCTGGGCATTGATCGTGGGCGCGCAGTTGACGACGTCGACGTCGGCGAACGTCAATCCTGTGATGACGTCGGCGCGGGTGAGCGTGCCGTCGTCGTTGCGGATGATGACGCCGGGGTGTCCGTTGGCGAGGCACACCTCGGCGACCGTGATCGGACAGCACGTCGAGTTGTCGGCGACGGCCTGGCCGATGTCCTGGGCCGAGACACACGGGCACGTCGAGCCGCTCGAGCTCGCCCCGGTGCACTCGCCGACCTGCCCTGTCACGACGTACGGGGCGCCGTCGACGGTCGTGTCGACCGTGGCCAGCGTCTCGCCGGTCTCGCAATCAGTGACCACCGTCCGGAAGAACTGCGTTTCGCAACCCTCTTGGCCGTAGGCGTAGGCGGCCGTGAAATTCGATGCCTGCCACGCCTTGCTGTCGGGCGGGGGACAGCCGGCCGTCTGCCACGTTTCCAGGTCCAGCCACACGGCGATGTTGCCGGCGCTCAGGTCCGCGGCCGACACGTTGGCGTTGATCGTCAACGTGTAGAGCACACCGACAGGGGTGTTGATCGGGGGCGAGCTGCCGGCCGCGAGCGTCGACCCGTCAGAGATCTTGAACAGCCGGAATCGGCCGACTCCCGAACAGCCGGCGCCGGGGCCGATGTTCTGCACCTGGACCGAGAACGCCAGGGTTGCCGTGCCGTCGGTGCAGCTCGGCGGGGTGGCCTGCACGGTGGCCGAGGCGTAGCGGTGTAGCTGGGAGATGCCCGGGAGCACCGGGTCGACGTCGGGGCCGAAGTTGACCTGACCGCCGGTCCACAGCGCGCCGCCGCCCCCCGGCCTCTGCTGGAACACGGCGTTGGAGGTGTTGGCTATGAACTGGGTTCCGAGGTTGGTTACGGTCGGGATGCCGTCGGGGTCGCCCGTGGGTAGGTCGCACACGAGCAACGTGGATGCATTCGTGCAGTCCACACACGGGCACGCTGAGCCTGCACCGCATGGGACGATCACCCAGTCTTGGGGCAGCGCGTCGGTTTGCTCGCCGGCGTTGGTGAAGTAAGAGACCGTACCGTCGTCGCAGACGATCTGCGTCCATGACTGCTGGTCGCCGAGGTTGTAGCTAGCGATCAAGTGCATCTTCACGCCGGCCGCACCCGACCCGAACACAGTCTCGGTGACGTGGACAAATACCTCATTCAGTCCGGCCTGAGCGCCCGGAATCACCTGGGCGGGGAAGCTGAACGGCGGGTCGACGTGCGAGGCGTTGACCGGCTGCCAAGCTCCGTTGTTGAGGCGGAACTCGACCCCTAGCTGATCGGCGTTGAGCACCGTCGCGGCGATCTTGATCGACGCGGGATCGGCGTTCGCGGGCAGAGTGAACTGAGCTCGCGCGTACCACTGGGCGTTCCCGGGGCCGATGGTCGGACCCTCGCCGGGAAGCCCCGACGTGTTCGGGCTGCTGTCGGGGTGAGGGGCAACCCAGTTCGCGACACCCTGAGTGGTGCCGGGGTCAACGGTGATCCACCCCGGGAAAACACCCACGTCGTACATGTTGAACCACGGCCCGAGAACCGGGTCGTTGGACCACTGCCACACCGGGTCAATGTTCGGGACCGCGACCGTTGACGTCAGGTTGGCCGCGTTGGAGATGAACTCCTGAACGCCCTGAGGCTGAACACAGATCTGTGTGGCGAAACACTGCGGCTCGGCGTCGGCCTGGGTGCCGCACTCGCCGACTGGGCCGATCGGGATGTAGGGGGTGGTGCCGTCCGCCTGGGTGTCGGTGACGGTGGTGATGGCCCCGTCGCAGTCGCGGCAGATGGTACGCAAAAATGTTGTCGTTGCCGGTGTGACGGCGATGGAGCCGAACCGCCAGTTGGAGAACTGGCCGCAGATGGCGATCCGCTGCCCGAGGAAATCGAGCGTGAATTGGGTGACGTTGCGAAGGACGAACCGGGCCGATTTGGCAACGGTCGGGCCGGTGACCTTGGTGCAGTCTCCGCTGTTGGAGCTGTCAACCGTGACGATCCCTGTAGCGACGTCATAGCTGTAGTCAGCGGCCGACGAGATCAGCTCGGACCCGAGGGGAACCTGAACCTGATTGATAAGTCCAGAACCCGTTGCGGGGCTGTAAGCGATGACGACGCTGAACTCGACATCGACCGGCCGGTCGAAGAACCACGTGTCGGGGGCAACCGTCGAGTTCGGGAAGGCTGCCATGCCCCACCACGAACCATCGGCGTTGTTGTGCTGCGGATTGAAATTCGCGGCTGAGCCGCGTGCACCTGACCACGTGACGCCGTTACTGAGCGTGCCCCCGGTGGAAATGCCGGTGATGAGAACGGGCACGTCGGCGCCGAAATCGCACAGGGTCAACGTCTGGCACGACGTACAGTCGGCCGCGCACACTCCGACCGGTCCGACCGCAACGTAGGGGGTGCCGGCGAGATCCTCGTCGGCGACGAGGACCGACCCGAGCGCGGTCAGCGTGTAGAGCCGCCGGAACGGGGTGGGTGGGTCGGTGCCGGCGTCACACAGGATTTCTTCGGTGAGTTGATTGTCAGGCGGGCACACGACCACGGTGACGGTGCCCGGCCACGGCACGCCGGTCGCGGCGTTGAGGTAGGCGACCGTGTCGTCGGTGCAGTCCTGCACGGCGACCGCCGGCAGGATGGCGCCCGGGAAACTGCTCGAGGTGACGCATACGGGGCCGAGGACCAGCGGAGCGCAATCGTCGGGGCACGGGCCGATCGAACCGACAGCGGTGTAGGGGTCGCCGTTCATGTCGGTGTAGCTCGGCACGTGAACGCCATCATTGATCAGGTGGAACTGTTTGAGCGGCACCGAGGTTTCCGCGGTCGCCGCGGCGCCCGGAATCGTGAACCTGATCTGTGTCTGAATGATGCCGCCGCCGCCGTTGGCGTCGGGAACGTTGATGTTGAACGTCGACGCCGGCCCGACGGTAACGTCAGCGGTGCCGACGGGCAACGTCGGGTTGACGACGAACGCCGCTATCGTGCCGTCTCCCGTGACGGCGATCGGCGGGTCGGGGCTGAACCCCATCTGATCGCCGTTGGTGGTTCCGAAGTTCGTCGCGACGATGTGAATGTCGGTCGCGGCGGCCGGTAGCACGTAGTTGATCGCCTGATTGGCGCTACCGAACTGGATGCCGGTACCGACCAGCGGCGACGGCAGCGTCGGGAACACCGAGACAGGCAGACCCGAACCGCCGAAGTTCGCCCAGGTGTAGGAGGTGCCGCCGCCGGACTCGACCGCGGTCGAGAAATCGTCGGTGAACGTCTGGTCAGGCGTGGCCGGCGTGCCCGGGATGATGTCGCACACGAACCCCGTGAAAATGGGGCTCGCGCACGGGCCGGCGACCCATGTGTCGGGCGTGACCGGCACCCCGTCGGCCCCCAGGAACGAGACGGTGACAGACCCGTCAGGGGCGCGCACCTCGCGCCGCAAACCGGACGTCACCACGCCGGCCACGACCATGCACACCGCGACATCCTCGAATGTCGCCGGCGTGTTGACCACGGTGACCGGGGCCGGCGTTCCGTCCGCGGTGCCCCCGATGATGTTGACGTCAATCGGGCACGGCGCCGAGATTGCGAGCGTGCGAACCGGGGTCACCGGACACCCCAGGCCGGCGACGGTGATCTCGAGGTTCTCCCAGCTCGACCCGTAGATGCCGTTGGGGTCGCGCGTCTCGGCGCCCACGTACACGCGCAAGTTGGCGAGCTGGGCGACCGGCACCACGGCGTCGACGCACATCGTGTTCGAGGTGCCGACCTGGGAAGGCTGGGACGACCGTTGCACCTTGTCGAGCACGGTGTTAGTAGCCGTGTTGACGAGCCAGAGGAACGCCTCGGGGTTTCCGTTGCCGGTTACCTGGGTGTCCTCGGTGAACGTCACGTCGACGCACGCCTCGACCCGCACGCTGGTCACACAGGCGGGGATCGGGTCCGTCACGATCGGGAAGGCGCGCCACTGCTGGGCGCCGGCCGCGGCCGCGGTGGCGTCGCGGAACTCATGCTCGCTGCGGAACGCCCCGCCGCTGCCGCCGTAGAGGGACATGCGCAGCGTGGCCGGCGCCGGCGGTAGGCCGGCCGCGGTCACGTTGAACCGGTCAAAGTACACGGTCGGTTCGGTGTCGCCGGCCCACAGGATCGAGGCCGACACGTACGTCTGGCCGCCCTCGCTGATGATCGAGGTGATCAACTTGCCAGGGTTGGCGCGGCCGGTGTCCGCGCTGATGTTGTGCGGGGCCACCGACACCGACGCGAACGACCCGAACCCCGTACCAGGGGGGACGGCCGACCCGCCGGCCCGCGACAGACAGATCGAGTTGCCGCCGCACACGCCGCCGTATTCGTCCATGACGACGGCGACATATCCGCCCTGCCAGTTGGCGAGGCCGAGGTTTCCGCCGCCACCGACCGCGGTGGACTGGGGGGGAATAGACCCGTCTGTGAAAACAAACGCCATTCCGTCACCATTGGGCGTAATGGTGCCGTCGTGTGAGGCGAACGTGACCTGGGCCGTCATGCCGTCCGCGGTCGAGAACGGGTTCGGGACCTGCCAAATCCCGTTGGTGAAACTGTTGATGTCGGAGGTCTGCAACCAGCCTTGGCCGGCGGGGTCGACGTTGCTGCCGGTCCATCCGGGCGAGGCGGTCAGGCCGGCGTATGGGGCGGTGCCCTGGGTGACCGGTCCAGGCTGGTCGAACGTGGCGTTGCGGAACGACTCGTTGACGGTGAACGGCGACGGTTCGCTCGGCCGGTCCCACACGCCGCCGCATAGCGGGTCGGCTGTCGGGTCGTCGTTGACCACGCTGTCGGTGGCGACGCCCTCGGCGCCGATGAGGACCGTGTTCGGCGTCTCGCCGGGGCCGCAATCGCCGTTGAGATTCACATCCGACAGAGGCGTGCACAGCCGGTAGGGATCGCACGACCCGACCGTACCGGTAGGGACGAACGGGCTACCGTCGAGCAGCGTGTCGGCCGACTCGACCGCGCCCGTCTCGTCGCCGGTGTAGGAGCGGATGAACTGCACCGAGCTGCCGTCGGGCTGCACGTCGCACAAGATCACCGGTTCGGGGCAACATCCCTCGCGGCACGGCTGCACGGTGCCCACGGGCACGTACAGGGTGCCGTCGATCACGTTGACCAGGCGGGTACCCGTACGGGCCCCGGTCTCGTCGTACACGGCCTCGACGAGCGCGGTCCCGACGACCTCACCCGCGGCGTTGACGTCGCAGACGAGGGTGCCCTCAACGTCGACGCCGGGCTCGCCGCCGCCCGAGTCGGCGGCGCACGGAAGCGGCTGAAATGGCGTACTCATCGGCGGCCCTTCCCGCGCTTGGCGACCTGCTCGGGCAGCTCGGGATCGGGAACGGCCTCGGGGTCGACCGGCTGCTCGCCGTCACGCCGGAACCCGGGCCTGCCTACGGCGGCGGCGTACACCTGCGTGCCGGGCAGCGGGCCGCCGTCATTGACGCTCTCGGCGAGGGCGACGTCGGCGGCGTCAGCCACCCGGCGCGGCACCCTGTAGCCGGTCGACGTCGACAGCACGACGCCCGGCGGCAGGCCCTGCTCGTCGGCCGCCTGCAGCAGGGCGCGGGCGACTCGGCCGCGCTCGCGGGCGGGCACGAGCAGCTCGACGATCTCGCACGGCCCGCCCTGCTCGTCGGGCGGGCTGGTGGTCTCCTCGGACATGGGTTCCCCCCGGTTCAGCAGTTGATGTTGACAAGCACGGCGGCGTGCAGGCAGTCCCACCCGACGACGTATTCGCGTTCCGCGAGCATGGCGACCTCGTTGGTCGTCCGGTTGAACGCCCCGGCCAGGTTGGGCGGGTTGAGGAACACGTCGCCCCGGCGGATCGCTACCGGTCCGGTCGCGTACAGCCACGCCGTGCCGTCGGGCGCGGGCAGCCCGTCGGGTCCGATGTTGGGGGCGACGCCGTAGGCGGCGACCGGTGTGCCGAGCCATGTCCGTAGCGGTCCCGAGTCGGGCTCGCGAAGCTGGTGGTACCTGGCCATGACCGGGATGGCGCCTGCGGGTGCGTGGATGACGCCCGTGCCGCCGTAGTTGGCGCGCAGGTAGGACTCAAGGGCGGCGATGCCGCCGGTCATGTTCAGCGCGTCGGCGGCCGCGACGGGCAGGCCGCCGTCGTTGAGCACCACGGCGGCGGGGTCGGCGAGGAACGGCGTGTTGCCGAGTTCGCCGGTCCACACGGTTTGCTCGACGGCGCGCTGTTCACCGAGGCGCAGGGCCTCGCGGGCGCGGCGCTCGATCTCGGCGGGGTCGGGGCGGCCGGGCAGGCGGCACAGGTAGTTGGCGTGGATCACGAACGGGGTTGCGGAGACGAGCGGCACGCCGTCGTCGAGTTCCTTCTGAACGCCGGGGTTGTCGCACTGGTCGCCGACGCCGTGCGCCGGGATGCACGCGAGCGGTTCCCATTCGACGCCGCAGCGCCAATGCGGATCGGTCTCGGCGGGCATCTGCGCCACGGAGAAAAGCCCGTACCGGTAGGGCTCGACGGTCGGCGGCTGCACGTACAGGGGTGCGCAGTTTGGCACGTTGGGGCCCCTCTCAGCGGGCGGGCTGGTAGCCGTACGGCCCGCGCCGGGAGTAGTCGGCGCGGGCCGTACGGGCCGGTCAGATGCTCGGGCAGACCACCGGGACCTGATCGGCCGAGTATCCGGTCGCACAGATCGGGATCGTCAGCAGCCGGGAGTCGGGGCAGCGCTGGATGACGCACAGCCCTTCCTCGGTGAAGATCGCGTTATAGCGGTTGATCCGGAACAGGGTGCTGTCGTACACGGCGTCGAGGGTGATGATGTCCTGCGTCGCCCTCACCCACGTGCCCGCGGCGTACAGCAGGATCTGCACAGACGCCGGCCACGTGGTCGGCGGCACGGCGGCGCCGATCGTGCCGGCAGGGGTGGAGAACCCGTCCTGCCAGTTGTAGACGAACTGAACCGACACCCCGCGGGCGGCGAACCACGACACGATCTCTGCGTCGCTGACCATGTACGGGTTGTCGACCGCGTTGCGCTTGGCGTAGTCCGAGCGCAGCACGCCGAGCAGCCAGTACGGGGCGACGACCTCAAGGGTCGCGTTCGGGTCCATGCGGTGCCGGTACCTGTAGTCGGTCGCCTGCAGGTCGATCGAGCCGAGCACGTCGACAGCCGCCGAGAACTGCGCGGGCGGCAGGGCGACGGCCGTCGACCCGGCGACGATCCGGGCGATCGTGGTGCCGCTGTAGCGGTGCGCGTGCGCGGTCAAGCTGCCCCTGATGAACCGGGCGATCAGCTCGGGCCAAGCGCGAGCGGTCAGGATGCCCGCGGAAAGGCACAGGCCGATCGCGTCGAGCCTGCACTCTAGAAAATCTTCGCAGGGAATCTCAAAGCAGGGCTTTTCGACCGCCGCGTCCGCTTGGGCTTCGGTCTGGATGAAATATCCGGCGTGCGAGAACAGCTCGGCGAAGTCGGGGCCCTGCGTCCACCTGATGCCGCCGCGCGAGGCGGTGACCTCCGGAATGCTGAGCAGCCCGGCCGTGGTCTCGCGCTCGCAGGCGATGTCGTACCAGGTCTCGGACGGCGCACACCAGCCGCCGGCCGCCGACAGCTTGTGCTGCTTGCGGGCCTCGATCAGGCTGCCGCCCGGCAGCCTGCGCTCGTTGGCGGCGAAGTCGAGCACGCCGTCGTCGTCGGCACCGTCGGCGACGAGCTGCGGGTCGACGCGCTTACGCACGAGGGCGACCGAGTGCTGAACCCTGCCCTCGTGCCCGCTCTCGGGCCGGGGCATGACCGCGAACCGCGAGATTGCGGCCTGCGCGACCTGGTTCATCTCCAGTTCGGCCCCGCTGTTGAAGCCGGGGACGTTGGCGGCCGCGACGAGCATCGCCCGGTCGTCGCCGTTCGGCGGGGCCGGGGCGGGCGCCCGGTTGCGCAGCGCGCCGAGGTTGACCCGCGGCCGCCGGGCAGGCACTGCGGGAACCGGCGGCGGGTTCGGGGTCGCCGAGGCGGCGACGGTGTCGAGCACCGGTTCGGCGCCCTGCGCGGCATCGCCGTCGCCTGCCCCGGCGTCGGCGTGGCCGTCGATCGCGGCGTCGGCCCCGCCGTCGTCCTGGTCGACGTCGTCGGCACCAGCGGCGTCAGCCACGGGCGGCGCGATACGGGACTCGATGGCGTCGGCCCGCGCCGCCTGGTCGGCGACCACCTGATCGCGCCGGGTGGTCTCGCCGCGCAGCGCCTCGACGCCGTCGGCCAGGGCCTCAAGGGCCGTCATGTCCTCGGCCGACAGGCCCTCGGACTGACGGGCTCGGATGTCCTGGAACGCGGCCAGGGCGGCCGATTCCAGCTCGCCGAGGTTGATGTCGGGATTGTTGAGCGCGGCCGCCAGGGCATCGCCGTCGCCGGCCGCAATGAGATCGAGCAGCTCCTGCAGGGTCATCCCCGGGGCACCTCTCGTACGGAGTGTGCGCCCGGCCCCCTCACCAGCGGCGATCCCTGTCAGGGTAGAGCACGCTTGCCGCGGTTCCGGTGCACCGCCTGCTTGATCAGTGCGGCGAGCCTGTCGGCGTCGGCGGGCGGCTGCACGACGTCGTCGTCGACCGGCTCGACGTACCCGGCGAGTGCGTCGCGCAGGTAGGCGAGGTTCCCCTCGCCGACGTGGCGGATGTCGAGCAGGTCCTCGTCGGTCATGACCTCGATCTGCGCGCGGGTGGTGATGCCCGCCTCGACGAGGATGATCAGCAGGCGCTGCCGCCATGCGATGGTCTTGCCGACGGCGAGCAGGTCGCGCAGCTCGGCGTGCGGCGTGCAGGTCCAACAGGTGCCGTTGCGGCAGCGGCGGGTGCGCAGGTGCCGGGGCGGCGGCTTGGGGCCCTCTGGCCAGGGGGTAGCCACAACAGCCGGGATTCCCATCGTGGCAGGACATGACACCGCCCCCGGCCGTGTAGTGGACGGCCGGGGGCGGCTGCTTTGCGGGGGCGCGGTCAGGCTCGGCCGCCGGGTTCGGCCGCCCGGGCGTCGCCGACCTCGGCATGCTGCGGCCCGGCGTCGTGCCCGCAGCAGCCGCCGGGGCACTTGCAGACGGCCGCCGCCGTGGCGGCGCTGCGGCCGATCATCATCGGGTGCGACGCCTCGTACGCGCTGCGTGGCCTGCCTCGGCCGGGCGGGGTGAGCACGGCCGACCGGATCGCCCCGGCGGCCGCGACCCACGCGCAGCGCTGCGGCTCGGGCAGCTCGGCCCATGTCGGCATGGTGTTGCCGGCGAAGTTAGTCCAGTCGGCGAAGTTGCCGTACGCCTGGTACCCGACCTCGGCCAGGTTGAGCGGACTCGGCTCAATCATGGTCATCCCCCTATGCCTTGACCCGCACGGCCCGTACCGGGGCGGCGATCTGGTTGGTCGTGCGGTAGCCGTCGGCCTCGCCCTTGGTGGCGAAATCCTTCGCTTCCCCGTTGGCGGCCTGCACGCGGTACTTGAGTACCGTCCCGCCTCCCTTGTTGCAGCCGCAGTTGCTCATCAGCAGGTGATCCTCTCGTCGAGCCGCGCCAGGCGCGCGGCGTGGTCCTCGTGGTCGACGCCAGGCTCGGCGACGTCGGCCGGCAGTTCGGGCGCCCCCGCGGCTGCGGCCGCCGTCAGGGCGAGGTTCGCCCGGTCGACGACAGCGGCCGCCGCCAGGCGCGACGGATGGCCAGGCACCGGTACGGACAGGACCGCGCGCAGCGACCACTGCCCGAACTCGTTCTGCCGCATGTGGTAGCTCGGCTGACAGGCGGCGAACACCACCCGATCCCAATCGCTCATCCATGGGGCGGCCGCGCCAGAGAACCACATGCCGCCCTCGTTCATGCCGACCGTGATCACCCCGGCGACCGTGCGCGTGTCGTCGAACTGGCACATCTCGGTCTCGCACTCGGCGCCGTCGCGGTGGTGGCCCACGTTCATCGTGAACGCGCCCACACGGACGGTAGAGCCGTCGTCGAGGTTCATGCGGGCGCGCAGGAACGTCGTGGTGTCGATGGGGCCGAGGGCCTCGATCGTGAGCATCTGGCCGGGGTACGCCTCGTGCGGCACGCCGCGCTGCGCGACCCACCCGTACACCCGGCCGTCGGCGTAGTGGACGCCGCCCGAGTTCGGCGGCAGCTCGTCGGGGGTCGGCTCGGCGAACCACGCCGCAGGCATGGCGGGCATCGCCTGCAGCTCGTTCCAGGCCGAGGCGGTCAGCGCGTCCATGGCGGCCATGTCGCCGGCCTGCTCGGCGGTCAGGGGTATGTCGACGACCTGCTCGCCGAACGCCACACGCAGCCGATCGAACACGATCGGGCCCGTCCGGTCGGCGAGCGCGGCGACCTGGCCGAGGTCGTCGTCATAGGTCAGGGTGACGTGCGCAACCCACGGCATGTGCTGCGCCGGGTAGGCGTACACGTCGGCGACGTCGTACGCGATGGCCCGCTGCAGCGCGGCCAGGTACTCGCCGCCGACGCCGAGCACGATCGCCGTGTCGTCGCTGCCGGGGTTGAACGCGCTGATCGCAAAGGCGTTGCCCTCGATCGGCAGGGTGACGCCCTCGTCGCGCAGGGTGCCCACCACGGCGGCAGCCCGCGCGATGATCTCCTGACGCTCGTAGGGGGCGATGTCGGCGATGTCCTCGCCGCTGCCGAGGAACAGCAGGGTCAGGTGCAGATCCTCGGGCAGCTCCCCGTTGGGCACGGCCAGGCGCTCGATGTCGGCGGGCGACGGCACGAGCGCGATCATGCCGCCCGTGTACGGCCCGCCCGAGGCAGCGGTCAAGGTCACAGGATTTTCCCTCTCTGGTGGGCGGGCGGCCGCGCTGATACCGGCGTCGGCCGGCGGGCTGTCGAGCAGGGTGCGCTCGTCGATGTCGAGGTCCTCGACGTCCTCGTACAAGGTCGTGCACCTGCAATTGATGACCTCGTTTCCGGGGCCGAGCGGGTCGCCGGGGAACCGCAGGCTCGCGTCGCCGACCTCGAACTCGTCGGCGATCCGGACGAGTTGCCCGTTCGCGGCGAGGTGCGTCGGGCGCACCCTCGTGTCGAGGGTGGCAAGCCATCTCTTGGCCATGTCGAGGCCGAGCACGTCGGACCTGAACACTGCGCCCTCGTGCGCGCCGCCGTTGTAGGCGCCGATCGTCTCCGTGCGCGCGATCCTGCGTGCCTTCCACTGCCAACGCCGCTCGGACTCGTGCAGCTCCTCGTACAGCTCGCGCCGGGTGGCGCGCAGCACCGAGACCTGCTCGCCGGTCAGCGTCTGGTCGCCGGTCGCCGGGTCGAGCTTGCGCTCGATCGCGCGAATCTGCGCCCGTAGCCGCTTGGTCCGGTCGTGGTCCGCGGTGCCCGGCGCGTCGGCCGCGGTGTCGAAATCGAGGATGCTCTCGATGCGGCTGCGGATCTGGTCGAGGGTCTCGCCCTCGCTGATCGCCTCGGCCAACTCGGGGCGGATCTCCTCGAACGCCGACGCCGGGAACAGCACGAGACGGCTCGCGACCTCGTCGATATACGCCTCGACGTACGGCTGCGCGGCGTCGACCGCGACCCGCGCCACGGCGAGGAAGCGCTCGCTGAACAGCTCGGCGATCTCGGGCAGAACGAGCTGTTCCATGGCCAGGACCCATACGGGCTCGGCCGCTGGCCACTGCTCGGGCTCGGGCGGCGGCGCCGCGGCTGACAGGCCGCCGTCGCCCTCGCCGAGCACGAGCTCGCGTACGCGCTGCAGCCACGCCTCGACGGCGAGCAGCACGGCCGCCTCGACGTTCTGCTCGGCACGCACGAGCTCGGCATCATGGCGCAGCCGGGCAGGAAGCCACGGGTCAACCGCCACCGCGCGCCCCTTCCTCGACGGCGAGCAGCATGCGGTGCGCCCACACCCGCCACGCCTCGACCTCGTGCGCCACACTGCGGCCGGGGCCGCCGCAGTGCGAGCACCACCCATGGATGACGTGAGCGGCGACGCTGTGCCCGAGCGGCACGCCCTCGCGCAGGCCGTCGCCGGGGGTCACGAGGTACGGCCGATCTCGTCGGCGCCGGGCTCGATCGGCAGTTCGCGCAGCAGTCGCGCGTTCTCGACCTGCTGCCGCATGCGCCATCTCAGCAGCTCGCTATACGGGCCGCTGTCGGGGCACTCACTGCAAAACCCGAACTCGGTGTGCGCCGTCTCGTCATGGGGGAGTACCGGCCCGCAAAACCAGTGGAGCACGCGGCGCAGCAGGCCCGTCATGGGCATAGGCCGATCTCGTCACACAGGGTCTTGGCGAGGAACCGGGGCTCGTGCTTGACGCCGTGGCGCAGCAGATCGCGCACGTACCGATCGCACGCGGTGATGACCTCGGGGCGGCCGGGCACGACGCCCTCAAGCGCGGTCCAGGCGTCGTACATGAGCAGCTCGAACCGCTGCTCGGTGATGGGTATGTGCATGTGCAGCTCGTCGACCGGCACGTCGGCGTACTGCCCGCGCTGCGTGCGGGTGAGCAGGCGTTTGCCCGCGTAGGCCATGGCCCGGCGTACGGCGACCTCGGCGGCCGCGACGATCGCCACGGCGGGCGGCTCGTCGGCGGCGGCGGCCGCTGTGCGTGAGCCGTCGCCGTCGCGGGCGTCGTCCTGCGTGGCCGGCGTTCCCGGCGCGGCCGCGCCGTCGGCCTGGTCGACCTGGTCGTCGCCCGGATCGCGCGGCGCAGGGATCGCGGGCACGGGCTGCTCGGCCAGGCCCTCGGGGATGCCCGAGCTGTTGACGCCGAGGGCCTGCAGCAGCAGCGCCGGGTCGGTCACCTTCTCAAGGAACCGGTACAGGATCATGCGGCGCAGCTCGTCGTCGGTCGGCTTGTCGTCCTCGCCGAACCCTGTCTCTCTGCGCAGGGTGTCGCCGCCGATCTCTAGCCGGTCGTACAGCTCCTTGGCGGCCTCGGACTTGTCCGGCTTGAGTTCGAGGGGGCTCGTGTCCATCCAGACCAGGTACTCGTCGGCGTCCTCGACGCCGAGTTCGGCGAGTGAGGGCCGGTACCAGCCGACGGTGAAGGCCAGGCACAGGATGCCAAGCAGGGGGGCAACGTGCATTTGTACGCCATCTTCCGATATAGCCCATGCGCTCCAATGGTTCGAATCGGACAAACCCTTGATTACCTCGGGCGGCATGTCCGCGCTGCGGGCGAACCGGTCGAGGGCTTCCTCGCGCAGCTCTTTCGAGCGGTCGTCGAGTTCCGACCAGAACTGAATCAGTTGGGCCTGCCCGATGTGCTCGCCGGGCGCGGTGATGACCAGGGGGACCACGGCCGAGGCGCTTGCCCGGTCCGAGATCGGCGTCACCATGTAGTCGATCAGCGTGTTTATGAAATCGTCCTCGCCGTCTCGGGCGTCGCCTGACTGCGCCGACTGCCCCGCGGGGAACTGGAACTCTTGCGGCAGGATCAGCAGCCCGGCCCCGGCGAGGCGGCTGTCGATCTCGGCGCTGACGCGCTGCGTCAGGCCGTGCAGCTCGCGCAGCACCGGCAGCGCCGACCGCACGCTGCTCTCGGCCTCGACGTACCTGCGGGGGTGGGGAAGCCAGCACCGGAAAATGTGGTCCTGCGCGCCGACAGGGATCGCGCCGTCGCCGGGATTGACCTGCCACCCGGCGCCCGACCACGAGGTTTCCTCGGTGCTGTAGGCCCGCCATTCCTCCTCGCCGACCTCGTCGTCAGCGCCCCCCGGCAGGGTGCGGCCCACGATGTAGGTGTCGCCCGCGACGACGAGCTGCTGCGTGGCCCGGCGCAGCAGTTGCGCCTGCCCGGCGAGGCCGCCGGCCCAGTCGGCGAGCAGCTCGGCGGCCGGGCCGTCGGTGATGATCTCGGGCTCGTCGCTGCCGGTCACCCGGCGGGCGGGTACTAGGCGGCAGCGGGAGATCGCCGAGGCGAGCCAGTTAACGGCGAACCGCAGCTCGCCGACGAGGTCGTACATCGACCACGCTTCCACTTGCCAAGGCAGTTGCGTTGCTGTCGATGCTTGCTTGGGTCCGCGGTTGATGCGGCGCCCCTGCAGGACCTGCACGGCGGCCGTCAGGGAGCGGACTTGGCCGTTCCTCGTGCGGGTGGCGTGCTCTACCTGGTAGCCGGTGCGCCCGGCTTTGACCTGGTAGCCGGTCGGCCCGTCTTGGATGTGCTCTTGCGGCACCTGCGCCCCTCTCAGTGGTCGTCGTCGAGGTTGATCGAGACCAGGCCCACGAGATAGCTGATCGTCGCGGCCGCCGCCATCATCACGAACGCGGGGTGATCCCCGGCGTAGTAGGCGATCGCCACGGCGGGCGCGGCGACGTAGGGCGAGGCGCACCACGGGCAGCCGACCAGGTACGCGGCCTTGCTTGCCTCGCCGTACCGGTGCCCGATCGCGTCGCGCAGGCCCTGTGCGAGCACGTCGCTATTGAGGAACCGCACGATCCGCAGCGTGAGGCCGAGGGCGAGCAGGAACGCGGATATGGTCACGCTTCAAAACGATATACATACAGGCCGTAACGGTCGGTCAGGCCGACGGCGAGCCCGGCTCGCGGCGGGTGATGGAGGCCGGGGCGTGATCGCGGCAGTACCACCCGTTGATGAACCGGCGGGTCGGCCGGCGGCCGCAGTGCTCCCACGGGCCGCCCGGCACGACGCGTGAGCAGGGCACGAGGTAGTGCGGCCCCCACGGCTGCCCGTCCGGCGCGGTCGCCGGCTCGGGCGGGTGGCCTGGCCGTTCGGGCAGCAGGCTCACGGCAGCAGCGTGCCGAGGGCGAGCGCGTCGCCGCTACCGAGCAGGGCCTCGGGCCCCATGACGGCGAGGAAGACGAGCAGCAGGAACTGCACGAGCAGCGCCGTCACTACCTGCAGGGCCTGCCAGGTTAGGAAGACGAGGACCGCGATCGCGGCGAGGGTCAGAAGGACGTACGAGGCACGGCGGACGAACGGAGACACAGGGGTTCCAAGGGTGTTTGCGCAGGTAGGCGGTACGGCCAGCGTACACAGCAGGAAGCCCTGCACGGTCGTCCGTGCAGGGCTTACAGGGCGTGGCGTTCCGGATCGTTCCGGAAGGACCCGGCGGCGTTCTGGATCGTTCCGGAACGGTCCGGATTAACCCCCCGCGCGCTCGCGGCCGAGGCGCTGCGCCTGAGCGGCCTCGCGCTGCGCGGTGTGCAGCAGCTCGGCCGCCCGCGACAACAGCTCGGCGGCCGTCAGCGACGCCGACGCCGAGCGGGCCCACGCCACGTGCGCGGGCGTCGAGTCGGGCTCGAACTCGACCTGACCGCCCGCGCCGAGCGTGACGCCCTCGGCCATCTCGCCGGCGATCTCGCTGCAGCGGTCGCCGAGGCTCGCGAGGTACTCGACGGTCTCGGCCGTCCGAGCGTGGATCTCGGCGACGTCGCCGCCGAACGGCGCAACCTCGAACTCTTCGGTCTCGGTCAGCGACGAGGCGGCGCGGGCGGCGTCGCGCAGGGTCTGCAGCAGGGCCCACGGGTCGACCGGCATCGGCGGCACGAGCAGTTCCTGCTCGTACGAGGCGATCAAGGCCGCGTCGTTCGGCAGCGGCGTGTGCCGGGCCTTGATCTCGGCCAGGACCATAGCGGTCGTGGCCTGGTTGCCCGTGTACAGGCCGGGCCGGTCGCTGATGACCCACAGGTCGGGGCGGGCCGAGATGCGCCGCGCGGTGGTGGTGGCCTTGTTGCTGGCCATGTGGTCGGTTCCCGAGATAGCCATGATCGTTTCCTTTGGTCAGCCGAACAGGAGGTGCAGCAGGTCGCAGACGGTCGCGTTCATGGCTGTCGAGGCGGCGGCCCACAGCAGGATGGCGGCGATGGCAGCCAGGGCGACCGCGCGGGGGCTCATGTTCTCTCCTCTGTCTCAGTGGGCTTGCATGATGAACACTACACTCGTAGGGCTCATCACGCAACACCGTGACCATATAAGCCAGACCGCTACTGCCCGTGCTTGAACCTGATCAGCTCGTTCCGGGCCGACGCGCACTCGGCCATGGCCTCGCCGAACGCGGTGCTCGCGCGGGTGGCGTGCTGCTCGGCGATGTGCCGCTGCGGCTCGTCGGCGTCCTGCGCGCGGTGCCGCTGGTTGATTGCGATGGTTCCCGTGCTCATGTGCAGGTCGTGCGCGGCGCGGACCAGGTGGTGCATCACCTCGCCGTGCTGCGCGACGTCCTCGGCGGCGTCGAGCTGCCCGGCGAGCCGCTCGGCGAGCAGGCGCAACTGCGCGGCCGTGGTGAGCGGCGACTCGGGGTCGCCCTTGGCGTCCTGACGGGCGACGAGCAGGTCGGCGACCTTGTTCACGTCGGTGTCGTACACCTTGCGGCGCTGCTGCAGCCGCTCGCCCGTCACCAGGTCGAAAAGGCTCACGTCGTTGTGGTACGCGCGGTGGGCCTCGACGACCTCGATCCGGTAACGGGCGTGCGCGATCACGTCGGGGGCGGAAGCGTTGAACATGGGTCCTCCTGTGTCAGGTGCTGGCCGGTCAGGGGGGTGAGGGGGTGGCAGGGGCCCGCGCGGGCCCCTGCGGGTGGTTCAGCGGGTCGCGAGGACCTCGGCGAGGAACCACGAGCGGACGGTCAGCGAGCGCAGCGGGTACGGCTCGCGGTCGGGCCCGCCGGCCGTCCACGGGATGACCGTGGCGAGCTGCCCGCCCTCGACGACGTCGTCGGTGGCGTACAGGCACTCGACGATCACCTGCGTATTGCCGATCACGAGCCGGTACAGGGCGCCGACGACGGCGCTCGCCTCGCTGTCGTACTCGCCTGGTCCGGTCGCGTCGGTGACGCGCAGCAGCAGGTCGCCGATGTGGTCGTCGTAGCCGCAGCCGGTCGGGGACGGGCACACCTTGGGGTGGCGCAGCAGGGCCCGCACGAGCAGGTCGCGCTGCTCGTCGGTGATGCCCAGCAGGCCGCCGCCCTCAAGGCGGTCAAGGCGGTCGTGCAGCACGGCGAGTTCGTCGCTCGTGCGCTGACTGGGGGAGGTGCGGTATTCATGTACCGCCCACAGGGCGGCCTCGCGCTGGTACTTGGTGAAGGTGGTCAGCATCTGGCGTGGTCCTTCCGGGCGCTGTACGGACCGTAGTGGGCCGGTAGCGGTGTGTCAGGGCGTCTCGGGTCGGTGAAGGGTTCTGCGGGCCGTTGCGGGCCTCGTGGACGGTTGAGCGTTCAGACGTCGGCGGGGCCGTGAGTGCCGATCGGCCACGGGCCCGAGAGCTTGCCGCTCGCGGTCCTGTAGAGGCCCATGCGAACGGTGGCGATGAGGTTGTGCGTCATGGTGGGGCCGCCCTTGGCGAGGCCGCCGCCCTTGGGCACCTCGACGCCCTCGCCGTTGTGCACCTTGCAGGGGCAGCGGATGATCTCGACCTCGATCGTGGGGGCCTTGGCCATGGGGTTCCTTTCCTCGCCTGCTCTCTGCTTGCATGATGAACACTACGCCTGTGTGGTTCATCATGCAACCGTGTCACTCATAAGGCAGCGGGGTTTCACTTTTGCAAGATCAAGTGAGGGACGTACGCCGATGCCGGGCTGACCCGCGCTTGACCCGGCGGCCGCCCCTCACCTCGCGCCGGGCAGCCGCCGCTTGTGGATCGGCGAACGGCCCGACGGCCCGCGCCCGCCCGGCGAGGACACGACCATGTCGGTACCCGGCGGCCGCAGCAGCGCGAGCGCCAGGTGCACCGAGGCGTCGATACGGCCGGGCGACAGACTGCCCGTCGGTTTCCACGTGAGCCACTGCGCCTCAAGCTCGGGCATGCGCCGGGTCAGCCACACCCGCCCGGCGATGAGCTGCGCGGCGACCGGCTCGGCCCGCAGCAGCTTGCCCCGCCGGGCGTTGACCTCGACGATCCGGGGCGGCAGCCGGTCGAGGTACGGGTTCGGCTCGCCGGGGTGCTGCTCGGTCCACTCGCGGCCGAGGGACTCCCAACCGGTGCGGATCGTCAGCCGGGCCATGTCCTTGCCGTAGTTGCCCTCAAACACGATCCGATCGGCGTCCAGCTCGCACGCCAACTCGCAGGCGGCCCGGCCCCACGCCTCGGCCTGCATCACGCCCGAGCGGTCCTCGGCCCAATAGCAGTGCCCGTCGGTGCCGAGGTAGCCGCCGACGACGCCCGCCTCGTCGCGGCCGCCGCCCGAGGGGTCGACGGCGACGGCGACGATCTGCCGCTCGGTGCTCGGCCGGGGGTTGTACTGCCGGTCGAGGTCTTCCTCGGACAGCAGCGCGCCGACCTGGTCGAGCGGGTCGCACATGTACAGCGCCGGCCAATCGCGCGCCGTGCTCGTGCTGCGCTTCTCGTTCCAGTGCGCGCGGGCGCCCTCGACGTCGTCCTCGGCGACCTTGGGGTGCGGCAGCGGGTCGCCGATCGCGCGACCGAGCGGGTCGCCGGCCCCGGCGAACGCGGGCAGCTCGATCACCAGCCATCGGCCGCCGTCGCCGCGGCGTCCTTCTTTGGCGATCAGCCGCCCGGCGAGGTCGTCGATGTGCCAACGGGTCATGATCAGGATCACGGGGGCGCCGGGCGACAACCGGGAGTTGAACGTCGAGCTGTACCAGTCCCACACGTTCTCGCGGATCTCGTCGCTGTCAGCCTCGGCGCGGTCCTTGTGGGGGTCGTCGATGATGCCGAGGTCGCCGGGCATGCCCGTAAGCGATCCGCCGACGCCTGCGGCTCGCAGGCCGCCGCCGCACGTCAGCGACCAGTCGTTGACTGCGGCCGACTCGGGGTCGAGTTCGAGGCCGTACGGCAGGCCGTGATCGCGCACGAGCGCGCGGATTCGACGGCCTCGCTTCTTGGCCAGGGCATCGGCGTACGACCCTACGATGATCTTGGAACGGGGCTTGTGGGTCAGCCACCAGAACGGAGCCCATTCGCCGGCAAGGACCGACTTGCCGACCTGCGGCGGGGTCGAGATGAACACGCGGTCGACCTCGCCGGCCAGGACCCGCGCGAACGCCTGGTCGATCAGGCGCAGGTGCGCCCGGCTGACGAACTCGCGGTCGAGCTGCCCGGCCAGGACACCGGGGCTCGGGACGTCGCCGAGGCCGATGCCCATGCGGGCGCACGCCACGGCGAGCCGGTCGGCGTACAAGGCCTTGTGGTCGGGGGTGAGTTCGCGCCACGCCTCGGTGTCGAGGCCGTTGGGCGGCGTGGTCATCGGCCCTGCGCTGCCTGCAGGCGCATGCGCTCGGTCAGGGCTGCGATCCGCTCGTCGAGTTCGGTCGTCAGGACCGTCTTGATCGTCTTGGCAGTGTCGAGGCCGAGCAGGCGCGCCCGGCGATCCATCACACGCAGGATCGTTCGAGCTGCTGTCGTGTCGCCGGTCATGGCGTCGGGCCACAGAGCGGCCTGCAGCCGGTCGAGGCGGATCAGTTCCAGCTCACGAGTCTCGGTCGCGGTCGACTCGCCGTCGGCCGAGTCGAGGCCGATCAGGCGCCGCTCGGTGGGGTCGGTCACCGCGGCGGCCGCGCCGGGCAGGCTCTGGCCATGGGTGCTGCTGTACAGGCCACGTCTTTCACGCAGGACGATCGACGCCCATCGAGCCGTCTCCGCGGGTGTCAGATCGGCACCGCTGGTCGCCTGCACCGCGGCGGCGACGCGGGCGAGCATGCCGTCGAGCAACCGGGCGTCCTGGTCGGCTGCTGTCCGCCGAGCCTCGATCATGCGGGCGGCGTACTGCGCGTCAAGGTGCGCATCCCACGCCGCAGCGCGGACCGTCCATCGGCCCTCGGCTGCGACGTTGCGTACATGACCAGGGTTCAGTGTCAGGTTTTCAGCGACTCGTGTCAGGTTCCGGGTCCGGCCGAGGTCGCGATAGACCGCGAATTGGGCGTATCGGCGTGGCGTTTCCTGACGTTGCCGTGCCCACGGGTCAAGGTCGGGGGCCAGTACAAGCGGATCGGCTGTCATGGCGCCTGCGCAGAAAGAAAGTCGTGCTGCTCTCCCGTTTCCGCCAGGACAGGTAGGACACCTGCCGCAATCTGCCAGCGGCGGCAGATGACATCTACATAGGCAGGGCTGATCTCTGTGCCATAGGCGATGCGCTGCTCGTTGTGGGCGGCGACGAGCGTGGTGCCAGAGCCCATGAACGGGTCGAAAACGTTGTCGCCTTCATCGCTGTAGGCGCGGATGAACCAGGAAGGCAGCGCGACGGGAAATTCGGCCGGGTGCGTTCCGTCGCCGCCAGCCGCGATACGCAGCACATTGCTTGGGCGCGCGATCCCAACGCTCTTGTCGCCCTGCTGCTTGGAGTATCCGTGCGGGCGAAGGACCATGTTCTTGTCTGGGTCATACAGTCGGACACCGTCGCTCTCATGGCCGTTCACGAGGGCGTCGAACTTGATCACCTTGGCCGTAGAGAAGTGGAAAACCGGCTCCCATGCATCTTTGAAGCGGTTCGGAAATGCGCCAGGGAATCCATTGCTCGTGTCCACCCAGCAGAGCTCGTCGACGAAGCGCCAGCCCCAACGTCGGACGTGCGCGATCGTCAGGTCCTTGACGTACAGATTCCGCTGCCCGTTATCACAGTGCTCTTTGATGTTGACGAACCAGGAGCCGTCCGCGGCGAGGTGCGCTTGTACTCCTTCTTGTACCTGCTCGAACCAGTCGCTGTATTCGGCGGGCGGGATCGGCTTGAATCCGGAGGTTTCGTCGTAGGTGCGTTGGGATGCATACGGCGGCGACGTGAAAGCGACATTGATGGTGGCGCCATCGAGCAGTCGCGCCAGATGCTCAGGGTTGCGGCAGTCGCCGCAGAGGATGCGATGGGGGCCGAGCAGCCAAAGATCGCCGGGTGCTGTAACTGGGTCTGCTGGGGGCTCTGGGATTTCGTCGATCTCGTCGAGGTCTGTTCCCGTGTCTCCGAGGGCCGCGGGCTGCTGCGCCAAGGAAGGCAAGCCGCTGAGGAGTTCGGCGAGCACGTCGTCGTTCCAACCGGTACCGGCTAGTCCTGCGCTGCTTGCGTCGAGTTCGCGCAGGACTGCGGCGAGCGCCTGGTCGTCGTTCTCGGCCTGGTCATTCGCGCGGTTGTCGACGGCCAAGATTCGTAGCGCTGCCTCGTCGTCGAGGTCGAGCAGGTCGGCGGCGATGAGATGCCAGCCGAGTTCTTGCGCGGCTTGCCAGGTGTGGTTTCCGGCGCAGATGTGGCCGGTCGAGGCTTGCACGATGATCGGCCGGTATTGGCCGTTGATGCGCAGGGAATCGGTGATGAGGGGGATGTTGCCGCGGCGGTAGTTGCGGGGGTGGCGGGTGACGCTGTCGATTGGTACTGCGCGACCGATGATCTCGGGGCGGATGCCGTGATCGCTTGCTATCGGGCTGGTCATGCGCTCTCTCGATCGTGTCGGCTTGTGACAAGGGCTGGCCGGTTCTGTGATCACGATGGTAGAGCGGTCCGCGTGGAAAGCGGGTTATGCGCGGGCCGTAAAGCGCGGGGCTGGAAACGCGACGCGCCCCACCAGCTCGGGGGTAACCCGTCGCCGGGTCGCTGGTGGGGCGCTGCGTGAGCGGGGCCGGGTGCGCTTCCACCCCTCCGAGGAAGGCGCCGGGTTTCCCCGCTCAGTTGTGCCACTTCTGCGCGGAAGGCGGCCAGTACCTGCGCGCACTGGCCTGGTGAGCAGAATGTGACACGTTCGTAGGCAGCCGGGGGGCCGGTTGCCGGGAGACTTGGGGGTGACGAGGGGGCGTGCGCCGCTGCAGGCGGTCCGGGAGGACTGACGCCCCCTCGTCACCCAAGAGCCGGTGCCCGCTCGGGGCGGGCTTCTGACCATTTCCCCCCGGCCGCTGTCAAACGGGCGTTGTGAAATGGGTCAGACCGGCATGGACTTCTACACTGCCACAGGAACCACGCCGAGCACACGAGCGATCCTCGTGCAGGCTGTCGAGATGTCCTCGCCGTCGCATGCCCGCTCGGTGGTGATGGGGCCCTCTCCGCGCAGGCCGTCTGCCCATAGCCAGTACCAGGCGTAACGGCCGGGACGTTTGCCGTCGGCCTTGAGGGCGACCATCTGCGTCATGCCGCCGCCCGAGGCCAAGACGCCGAAAGAGCCGTCATGGCGTGTGGGCCGGTACTGCTTGGTGTGAACCCCGAGGTTGGCGAGGGCGCTCTGCAGGGCGCCCACGATGACCGCGCGGTTACACGGGTCGGTAACTTGAGGGGAATCGGGAGAGGCCCCCAGCGCGGCGGGATCACTGCCCGCCGAGGGGGCCTGCTCGGGAATGGTAGGGGCCGGGGGCGCCTCTTCCTGGGGTTTACGCTCGTCGGTCATTTGTCAGGTGCTTCCGCGAGTCGGATTGGTTGTTAACTGACGGTACCGATCCAGGGGCTGACTGTAGTCGGACAAGGTGTCCTAGTTTCGCGTCGCGCTGCTGGTCACAGGTACCTAAACCACGCCTACTCGCAGGCATAGTTCGGCGAGTCTGCCGCGCCGCTGCTGTCGGCGCATGCTGCGCAGGGTCTCGCGCACTGCCGAGTGCAGCCGGGTCTGCACGGGGGCGATCTCTTCGGCGTTCAGGAAGGACACGAGGGCGCCCTCGCGGTTGCCGTTCTGCCAGTGCGCCCGGCCGAGGTCGATCTGCAGGTGACAGCGTCGTTCGGCGGCGAACGTGGTGGGCAGGGCGACGCGCTCGCCGCGGCGTACGGCCTCGCGGCCGCGCCCGAACTCCACGGGGATGGACACGCCCCATACGGCGACGTTTGAGGGGCCGAACTGCAGGTCGAAATGGTTCTCGTCGCGGCCGAGGTCCTCGGCTGCGGCCTGCGCCTGGCGCAGGCGCATCTCGCTTTCGGTCGCGTCGGCCGCCCGCGCCGAGTTCAGCGCGGCCTTGAGGTGGAACGCTCCGGTCAGCGAGACGGCCTCGGGGGTTCGGTCGAGCCTGGCCAGGCCGCGCAGCGAGTCGTCGATGATGTCGGCGGCGACGTCGTGCTCGCCGATGGCGATGAACTCGCCGCTCTCGTACCAGTGCGAGGCGAGGACCTGTAGCGGGTCGCCGGTCTCCTGCGCGGCCCACATGACCCGCTCGGTCGCCAGGGTGCTCACGGCGCCGTGGCCCATCTTGTAGGCGAACTGCATCGCGCACTCGTACCCCCTCGCGAGCAGCAGGTGCGCCCGGCGGCGCTGGTCGCCCTCGGTGACTAGGGCGGCGACCTGCAGGTCGCGCAGCAGGTCGGGCAGGACGTCGGCCGTGCGGGTCATGGCGGCGGCGTGCCGGTAGGCGATCGCCGCGCTGACCCGCTGGGCCAGATCGGCCAGGTCGACGGCGGCTACCTCGGCCTCGGTGACGCGCGGCGGCCGCCCGTGCACGAGCAGCGCGCGGTGCACCGCGGCGACCGTCGCCGACGCCGCGGCGTTGTCCTCGTGTTCTCCGGTGTGGAACGGGTGGCCGGTGATGGCGGCGGGGTGGACGCCGAGGGCCCGCGCGAAAGTGAGGATCACCTGGCCTCGGTCGAGGACGCGCAGGTTCTGCTCGTACTTCTGCACGGTGGCCAGGCTGTATCCGCTCGCGTCGGCGAGTTGCTGCTGCGTCTGTTTGGCCTCGCGGCGTAGGTCGCCGAGGCGGTCGCCGTTGGACTTCACGTCCTGCGGTTCGGGGGTTTTGGGCATGTTCTTTCCTCGCAAGGGCATTGTCAGGTGCCTACGGTTTCGAGGCTACGCGGCCCCTCGCCGTCATGGGGGGCGCGCGGGTACAGTGGGGCGGTCAGGTGCACGCCCCGGTCGGGCTGCGTCGGGGGCTCGGTACCGCATTCGGGGGTTTGCGGTCCGGGCCCTCACTTTTTTTAGGCCATGCCCGGCGGCTTTCTCGGGCGGGAAATGCGACGGCCCCGGCGGGCCCCTGCCGAGGGAGGCCGGCCGGGGCCGCGCGAGGTGGAGCGTCAGCGTCCAGCAGCCGGCGCGTCCCGACGACGCTACTGCGGGTCTCCCCGGCGGGCTCGGCGCCGCGCCAGGCGGGTACCGGCCTTGTCCTCGACGATCCATTTCACGACGGAATCGGTCAGGCCGAGCCGGTCTGCGATCTCGGACCGGCTCGCGCCCTTGCGCTTGAGGGCTCGCACGGTCTCGTACCAGGCGTCTTGCGCGGCCTTGGCGGCGGCGGCGGCCTGCTCGTGGGCGGTCAGGGCACCCGCTGCCGCTGTCCAGTCGTCTGCCGTCGGGCCGTCCACCCGGCGATCATAGGCCCTGACGATTCCGACGGCCACGGCTGCGCTCACCTGCCCGTCGCCGCCTCGTTGACGAACTGCACCGCGCGGTCGACCGACAGGTCGAACGCTGCGGCGAGTATCCGCGGGTCGGCCCCGCGGCGGCCGTCCTGCACGCCGAGGCCGTACGCCGTGGCGGCGACGTGCCGGGCGGCCTGCTCAAGCTGCCGCGGCGTCATGGCCTCCTGCTCGGCGCGGCCAGGGCACTCGGGCAGGGCGGCGATCGCGACCAGCCGGGCCGCGCGGGCGTGCATCTGGTCGAGGGCGAACATCAGGGCCTGCGGCGTGGTCACCTCGGGGTACAGCTCGGCGGCGAGCAGTATCAGGTCGGACACCTGGCGGCGCAGCACGAGGTCGGCCGGCAGGCGGCGCAGCCCCGACAGGGCGGCCTCGGCGGCGTGGCCGATCAGGTCGTCGACCGTGCTCATTCGCCGATCCCCTCGGCCTCGCTGGGCTCGGCGCGCTCGTCGGCGCGTTCCTCGTCGTCGAGCTGCACGCGCAGCACTTTGCGTACCTCGCGGGTGCGGGCCCGCGCCCACGACTCCGACATGCCGTAGGCGGCCGCGATCGCCGGGCCGGTCAGCTCGACGTCGTCGAGGCGGGCGGTCCGGTAGGCGTCGCGGGCGCTCTCGCGCTTCTCCTCGTCGGTCGGCATCGCGGCGACCTCGTCAGGGGTCGGCAGGTAGCGGTCGCGGGCCGGGGCGTCGAGTTCCTTCGGGCGGGCGGCGAGCAGCTCGTGCGCGCGGCCGAGGTCGGCCTGCAGCTCGGCCAGGGCGGCGGCGGCCTGCTCGCGCTCGGCTGCGAGCAGCCGCTCGGCGTACTCCCACCCGGCCTCGGCATAGGCGAGGTCCTGGCGTTCCCGGCGGGCCGCTGCGCGCTCGCCGGCCTCGATGTCGGCGGCGTGCTGCGCGGCAGCACGGTACGCGTCTTGGGGGTTGGTGATGCTGTAGCGGATCGCGTACCGCTTGGCCGCGCGGGTGTCTGAGAGCCACATGATCCACTGATAGGCGGTGAAGCTTGCCGGTCGCGTGCTGCCGTCGTGCTGCTGCCGTGCTGCCCCGTGCTGCCCCGTGCCGATCGCTTGCTGCTGCCGTGCTGCTGCCGTGCCGGTGCGTGCTGCTGTACCAGCAACCTGCAGCACAGGGGCCGTTTCGGCGTCTCGGGCGGCGGCGTACCAGGCCCACAGCAGGGGGCACAGCAGCGACAGGATCGCCAGGGGCCATGCGAGCCCTTGCTGCGTCGTGCTGTTCGACCAATGCGCGTAGTTAAGGGCAGCAACCCCCCCCGCGAGCAGGGCCGCCGTGAAGAACTTGAGCTTGTACGGGCGGCCGTCGCGCCGGGCGGCGAGGCCGTAGTCAAGCGTCGTGACGCTCACCAGCTCAAGCCCGGCGGCGAGCAGCACGGCGAACAGCAAGATCAATCCCTGCTGCTCGTGGAAGAACAGAGACTGCCCGATCCCGCAGCCCACGTTCACGACGATGTTGACGGCCAGGCGGCGAGTGCGCTCGCTGTAGGCGGCGATCTTGACGCGGGTCGTGCGGCCGCGTTCGGCACGCTGGTCGCGATGTGCCGCCGCTTCCGTCTCGCGTGCTGCTTTGGCAGCACGGGCCCGTTCGTCAGCAGCACGGGCGTCACGGCGGTCTTGTTCGGTCCTCGACTTGGCCTCGATCGCGGCGATCTTGGCGGCCGCCTCGGCGTCGGCGATCCGGGCGGCGTTGACGACCGCCTGGTGCTCGGCCTCGGCCCGCGCGAGCAGGGTCGCGGCCTCGGCGGCCTCGGCGGCCGCGAGCGGGTCGACCGGCGCGGCGGCTGCCGGGGCGGGCTCGGGGGTTCGGTGCAGCCGGGTCAGGAGTCGCACAGGTGGTTCGCTCTCTGTGAGTTGATCATGAGCGGGGGGCGAGCCGGTCGGGCAGGAGGGGTCAGGGCACGAAGCTGATGGCGATCGCGGCGATCACCACCCCTCCCCCTACCGTGACGATCAAGGTCGAGGCGGTGCGCGTCGGACGCCCGGCGTACGAGCTTGCCGCGACGTCGCTCGCCGCGCCCACGAAAGCGGCGATGAGGACCCACGCGATCCACGGTGGCAGGACGGGCGCGAGCGCGACGAGGGCGGGATGGAAGATCACGGCGGCGAGCGCGAGCATGATCGACACGGCCATGTTCGAAAGTTCGCGGGCCCTGGTCGGGCGGGTGCGGCCGAGGCGGCGGCGTTCGCCGGCGGTCGGCATGTCGATGTCGTTGTACGGGTCGCGCGGGGGCGGGGTGATGGACATTGGATCTCCGTTCGTGATCTTGTTTGATTACTCTGCGTGCGCGTCCGCCGAGCCGTGCACGGTGACGCCGGGACTGTGACACGTACTGTGACGGTGACGCTGTTCCGCCTCGTGTCTATAAGGGGGAGGGGCTCGGAACGGCATCACAGTCCCTCAGAACTGTGACGATCTTCTGCGTCACAGTTCCGCGTCACACTGCCTCATCTAGTGACTCTGCGTAGTCGTCGAGATCGCCCCGCCGGGTGTGGATGACCTCGAACACACCGAACGTCTCGGTCTCCTGAATGCACCCCCAACCCATGAGCGGCTTACGGCACTTACGCACCCACGACTCGCCCCGGCGTGCCCGGTGTTCGAGTTCGTCGTACACGTCCGCCCAGCGGAAGGTGTTGCCCTCGCCGATCTTGGTGCGCAGGACGTCGAGCAGAATGTCGAACGCCTCGTCGCGGTGAACGATCGGCCGAAAATGCTGCTCGTCGGGGTCCTCGGGAAAGTCCATGTCCCGGCCGGGCAGCATGCCGGGGTCGGGCGGGGACTCCTCGCCGCCGTGGCGCTCCATGGCGGCGAACACCTCGTCGGCCGCCTCGCGAAGTTCTTCGTCGCTGTCCATGAGCACGGCCAGGTCGCCGACGACGCGCTCGGCGGCCTGCTCGCGCTCGGCCTGCAGCTCGTCGGCGCGGGGCGGGTCTTCCTCGTGCGGGTCGTCGAGGTCGAACCCGGTCTCGGGCTCGTCGTCGCCGAGCGGGTCGGCGTCGCCCTCGATGTCGCCGCCGGGCGGTGCCACGGGGGCGCTGTAGCGCTCGGCCGCCGGAGGGACGCTCACCCGCGGGGCGGGCCGCTCGTCGAGCAGCACTGCGCCCGCGATCGTCGCGGGCCGGGCAGCGGCCTGCCCGGCGTAGGCGGGGGCGGAACGGCCGGCGAACGAGTGCATGCGCGGGGCGCTGTCGGCGCGGGCCGCCCGGGCTGCGGCGAACTTCTGGTACGGCTCGCCCCACGAGTCGGCCGTGATCGGGTCGAGCGGGTCGACGAGATGCATGTACTCGGCGAGCGCGCCCTCGATGTCGGACCCGTCGCGGGCCGGGCGGCCGAACCGCGCCGGGATCGCCTGCCGGTTCAGCGACAGGTGACCGAGGGCTGCGTAACACATGCCGCCCCGCCGGTTGCCCCACGCCCACGGCGTCGCGCCCATGTCGAGCAGTTCGGGCGGCATCACGAGGGCGGCGTCGTCGGGGTCCTTGACCCCGAAGTGCAGCAGGTCGCCGGCGTTGCTGCGCAGGTTCGTGTCGACCTTGTCGTGCTTGGCGATCTGCACCTCGTACATGAGCTGGATGCCGACCGAGGCGGCCCGCTCCGAGAGCTGCGTCATGTGCGGGTTGTTGAACAGCGCGGCCGCCTCGTACACGTGCACGAGCAGCCACGTCAGGCCGCAGCCGGGTTCCCATTCCTTGCACACCTTGCCGAGCAGGTTGTGCCCGGGGCTGCCGAGGTAGGCCGCCCGGCGCGGGATCGTCACGTTCACGAGGCGGTGCAGGAACGCGCGGATCGCCGAGGGGTTCGTCAAGACGTAGGCCGCGCCCTGGCCGATCGCGCCGAGCTGCTGGTCGGCCTTCACGGGGTCGCACAGCACAATCGCCGAGTCCTTGCGGGTGGCGACGCACACGTCGATCTGCTCGCCCGCCGATCCCTTGCCCGAGCGGCTCATGCCCACGACCGTCATGTGAGAGTGCGCTTTGTCCTCGCCGTCCTCGGTCTTGGCGGCGACGTGCGGCAGTAGCAGCGACAGGTCGAGGCCGTCGCGGTACTTCCCGAGGCCCTCGATGGGCTCGATGATCGACTCGCCCGGTGCGGTCGGACCGTTCCACGCAAAGGGCTTCTTGAGCGGGTCGACGCGCAGGATCGTCACGCCGACCTTGTCGAGGTAGTCGCCGACGGCGACCGTCGTGCCGCCGAGGATGCCGCCGCCGAAGCGCGTGAGCTTCTGCAGCGTCGTGCGGTCGGTGAGGTCATCGGGCACCTCGCCGGGGCCGAGGTCGATGCCGACGTGCAGGACCTCGGGCGTGTTGGTGAACACGGTCATCTTGGATGCGGCGACCTGCGGCATGTGCTCGGTGGCGAACGCCTGCCAGCGCTGCGGCACGTTGCCCTGCACCCCGGCGTACCCGCCGGCGGCGAGTTCTAGCTCGCGCATGGCCGAGCTGGTGTGCCGCCTGTTCCAGATGATCGCGCTCGTGATGCCGAAGATCGCGCCGCCGACGAGCACGTACCGGTCGGGCCCGAATGCGATCGTCCACGCGATCACGCCCACGGGCGCGCTGACGTTGAACAGTTCGTGCCAGCGCCCGAGATCGCGACGCCGGGTCAGCTTGAGCGACACGCCCAGCATGACCGCGCCCGCCAGGGCGATGCAGATCGCGCTGAACACCTGCACGTCGTTGATGCGGGCGAGCCACCAGGCGGCCGGGGCGACGACGATCGCGGTCGCGAGCAGCGCCCACGGGGCCAGGGCTCGCCACAGGGCCGACAGCTCGCCGCCGACGCTCTCGCCGATCTGCCTGCGGGCCTTGCGCTCGGCCCGCTTCTCCTCGCGCAGGCTGCGGTTCGTCACGGCCATGATCAGACTTCCATTTTCTCTTCTTCGGGCTTGGCCGGACGGCCCTTGCCCTTGCCGTACTGCTTGTCGCGCAGCCCGTCGATCGCGGCGCCGCAGTGCTTCTCGAACGCCGGGTACACGCCGTTGATCGCGGCGCGGGCGAGCTTGAGGCACACGGCGGCCGTGACGAGGCCGACGGTCGAGCGCATCGCCCTTATGTACTTGTCGTCGCCCTGGTCAATGCCGTGCTTCTGGGCTTCCTTGAGCAGGGCATAACAGCGCTTGAGCAGCTCGCGGCGGCGGGCCGAGAACTCGTGCTGCAGGTCGCTGAGGACCTCGTCGCTGTAGCGGCAGTACAGCCGGATCTGCTCGGGCTTACGGGTCGGGTACTTCACCAGGTCGGCGGCTCTGCGTGCCATCGGTCACCACTCCAGTGCGCGGGGATTGTCCGGATCTTCAGGGGGGAGCGCGGGCGGTGACGCCAGGGGAGGGCCGAGAACGCGCGGGAAGCAATCGAGATTGAGGTCGGGGTCGGGCGGGGTCAGGTCGACGTCGTCGCGTTCGTACATCTCGCGGTGGGGTGTGGCGCTGCGGGCACCGCAGCGCAGCCACCACCACAGGACGATCAGGGCGGCGACGGCGGTCAGGGCGAGCAGCAGCAGGCCGACGCCGAGGATCGCGACGACGGTTGAGGCGACGAGCAGGAGGGCGACCAGGGGCACCCGCAGCAGGCGGCCGATGATCTGGCCGGGCCGTCGGTGCAGTCGCTGCTCGCGCCACCAGACGCGCGGCGATACGGCGTCCCATCGGCGGCGGGCGACGACTGCCCCGGCGAGCACGGCCGCGCCGATCAGGGCCGCCTGCCACAGGCTGATCACGTACGGACTCCACTCGGGGTGATCCACGAGCCGAGCCGCTTGCGGCCGGCCAGGAACGCGCGGCCGCCGAGCGGGGTCAGTCCGGCGGCCAGGCCGCCGAGCACGAGCGCGGCGTCGCGTGGCAGGTCGAGCACGTGCGCGGCCAGAGCGTACGCGCCGAACCCGATCAGGGTCATCACGAGCAGTGCGCCGCCTGCGATCTCGGCGCCCTGCCGTGCGCGGCCGCGCTTCTTGGCGGGGGCCTTGGGGGTGCGGCTGCTGGTCTTGCGGGCGGCGGCGCGGCGGGCGGCCGGGCGGCGGCGGGTCACGGCCGGCTCCGGCTCGTCGTCGTCGGCCTCGTCGTCGTCGGGGGTGCGGTCGCGCAGGTCGACGTACGTGTACAGCTCGTCGCCGCCGTGCTCTCCCGTCCCTTCACGGTCCTTGGTTTCATCATCGGGGGTTCCTCTCATGCCGTGAGGGTAGCATGCTACCCAGCGTGACCGGGAGGCCTCGAACGGTGAACATGTCGAGTAGGACAAACTGTCCGACCGCAGATAGGACAAAGCCCCGGCCGGTCGCTGCGGAAGTGACGACAATTCCCCAGCCGGGGCCCTGCGGGGAAAGGCTACTGCGGCCGCATACGGCGGCGGGCCCGCCGCGAGACACGCGGTATCGGGCGCCCCCACGCCGCCCGCCGGTCGAGGGCGTACAGCCACCCGAGGAGAAGGGCGATCGCGCGCAGCAGCTCGTCGCGCATCTGCTCGGGGCGGGTCTCGGCGAGCAGCCGGGCGACGGCCTCGTGGGCCTGCTCGGCCCACGTCACGCACCCGGCCTCGCGGGCCTGGTCGAGATACAGCACGGCGGCCGCGAGGTCGAGGTCGTGGTGCGGGCCCGTCCCGTCGGGCTGGTCGACGAGGTCGAGGGCCGCGAACGCCGCCACTAGGTCGCGGCCGACGCCGTCGCGCGGCAGGTGGTGCGGCAGGCGGCGCTGCAGGCGCCGGTTCGGGAGGTGTGGCGGCCTCACAGATGCACGCCCCCGAGCGGGCACCTGTGAGGCCGCGCCCCGGCCCCGCGCGCTCGCAGGCCCTGCCCGGCGGCGTGGTGCGGCCGCTTCTTCCGGGCGGGCCGCGCCGAACGGGCGCGCGGGTCCGGGCACCGGTCAGCCCCTGCGGGGGCGGCCGGCGGTCTGGTGGTCACGGGTCAGCGCACCCCGACGGCGTGCGCGTTGTCAGCGGGCGTCAGGGCGTGCTGCAGGGCACTCGCGCGGGCGGCCGCCTCGACCGGCCCGGCGAGGGCGTGCTGCGGCTCGGGCTGCGATTTGTGCTCGATCGTGATTATCGAGGATCGGCGAACCACGAATACGGCCTCGCCGCCGCGCAGGAATTCGATGTGGTCTTTCTCGGGTCCGGTCCACTGGTAATTGTCGGCCTGGATTTCCCGGAGAATGGTCTCCGTGATATCCCGCTCGTATTCCAGAATGAATAGCATTTCTACTCCTTTGAATGAACGGCCGAGATGTCTTGGGGGGTAACGGTCGTACGTTACTCGGCGTCGGGGTATTCGAGCCGCACGACCCGGCGCGGCTGTTGGCAGCCGCACAGATCGCGGCCGCTCGCGTCGGTCGACCAGCCGAGCCCGGCGGCGTAGGCCCGGGCGGCGGCGGCGTCGGCGCCGCCGGGTGCCACGACCAGCGAGCAGCACACGCCGATGTCGTCGCCGCCAGGTTCGTTCTGCTCGACCTCGCAGCGCAGCGTGACGTACGCCGTCATGACGTGAGGTCGGCGAGCTCGGCGAGATTGAGCACGGCCGTGTCGCCGGCCGCCGGGGTGGGAGCGACGAGGCGGTCGCCCTGCTCGTGCGCCGGCGGGGGCATCATCGGGGCGGCGTTGGCGGACGTCCATAGGTGCATGGCCAGGGTCGCCCTGGTCAGCGCGTCGGAGTCGTCGCCGATGTCCTCGCCGGTCACGTGCAGGGCGCGGGCGATCCGGTAGGGGTCGGGGCGGGGGTCGTAGGCGGCGGCGAAGTCGAGTTCGGGCTCGGGCAGCATCCGGTCGGCGTGCCGGGCGGCGGCGAGCCACCCGGCGCGCAGGCCCTGCATGTAGAAGGCGGCCCCGGCGGTGACGTCGACCGTGCGCGACCAGGCGGGCAGGGCGCGGTGCGCCTCAAGGAAGCGGCCGAGGAACGAGACCTCGCGCAGGTCGAGCGTCATCAGGGGGATCTCGAACAGGCGGGCCGACAGCTCGGCGGCCAGGCCGTAGGGGTCGACGGGGGTCGCGGTCTGCAGGTCGGCGTCGATGTACACGACGTCGTGCCCGTAGTGCTTGCGCTGGTGGTAGCCGCTGCGGGCCAGTTCGGCCGGGTCGGCGTCGGGCAGGCGCTGCGGCCGCAGCCGCCAGATCGAGCGGCGGTCGGGCTGCCCGCCGCCGTGCTCGATCAGCGCGATCTCGTACAGCTCGTGCAGCCGGGGGTTCGATCCGGTGCGGCTCGTGGCCAGGAATGCGAGTGTCACAGTCACCTCGTTAAGACGCAGGCATGAATCGGCGCAGCCCACGGAACGTGCGCGTCACGTCGAGAGAGCGCCCCGCGGGATGAGTGACGAACATAGGGGTTCCGCTGTCGAGTGCGGCCTCGATAGCGACGCTGCCGGGGATGTGACCGACCGAGATGATCCGGTATCCGGCGACGGGTGTGTGCACGTAGTCGCCCGGTTTGAGCGACCCGGCGGTACGCCATCGGCGCGACAGTCGGGGCAGCATCGTCGGTCCTGGTCGGAATGGGCGCCGATTGGGCGGGCGCGTACGGCTGGTCACGGGGTGTGCTCCTTTCCACGGGTGCGTGATGAACCATACGCCCCTATGTGCGCCACGAACAAGGGTGGCGGGATTAGAGCAGCTTGTGACTTGGAAAACAGAAGGCCCCGAAAATCTACGTAAGATTTCCGGGGCCTCGGCTAGGTCCGCGTGTCGCGTACTGTTCGCCCTCCTACGTCGCGATTCGCAGAGGAGCGTTCCAAATTCCTAGTGCGGTGTGGATGGCCTCGTCGCTTACCTCGGGATCTGGGTTCCGCTTGAGTGCGGACTCGATCATTTCGGTCAGCGTTTCGGCGTCGATCATCGGTTAGTGCTCCCCCGGCGGGCTTTGAGCGGCCTTGGTCCTCCCGGGATTTCGGCGTTCCGTAACTGTGCAGTCACAGTCAGTTAAGTCTCAACAGCTTTACCGAGTTGTTACCTTACTTCCAGATGAAATCAACACGGTCCGGCTCGTATCCGTTGAAGCCGCGACGAACCGCCCTACTGACGACCGCGTGGTCGAGCACGCTCATGATCAATGCCCGCTGCTGCTCAAGGCTCGTTTCCTCGTGGGTCCACCATGAGGCCAGGCTCGACGGTGTCAGCTCAAGGCCCGGCGGCAGCAGCGACCCGCGCTCGGCCGCGCGCATCCGGGTTACCAGCTCGTTGCGTTCCTCGGTGAGCACGTTCTCGGCCGCGCGGAACGCGACCTTGCTCATCTTCTTGCGCGCCAAATCCCGGCCGAGGTCGGCGAGCTCGGCGTCGATCGCGAGAATCCGCTCGCCGACTTCCTCGCCGGCGTCGAGGTGCGCGGCCGCCTCGACCCGCGCCCGAACCTTGGGTGAGGCGAACCGGGCGAGGACCTCGGCGGCGATGTGTTCCTCGAAAGCCTCGGCCTGGATTCGGATTTTCCCGCAACCGCCGTACGGCACCGAAGTACGGCACACGTACCCCCGGCGGCCCGTATTGCTCGGCTGCGCCTGCAGCCGCTTCCCGCACAGCCCGCATATCGCGATGCCGCCGGTCGCCAAGTATTTACGCACGGGCTCGTCAGGCTTTTTACGTTCAGGGTCCTCAAGGAATGTCACGATGCGTGCGAACTCCTCGTCGGAGAAGACGCGCGGGAACACTTCCTCTTTTACGACCTCGCCGTGATAGGCGCGGGCGCCGCGCAGCCGGGGATTCGTGAGCAGCCGGACGATGCTCGTGCTCGTCCAATTGTTGCCTAGTACCGTCTTGACGCCGCGCTCTTTGAGCAGGCGCGTCAGCGACCGTACCGACTCGGGATCGGGTGGCAGAACGCGTTCGGCCATTTCCCGAATCACGGCGACCTCTACAGGGATCAATCCTGTGTCGTCGTCGGTATATCCGTAGCAGCGCATTCCGCCTGTGTGAACCTTTCCTGCTCGCGCATCGCTCGAAAATCTGAGCTGCATGCGCTCGGTTTTGTGCTCGCCCTCGTACGCCGCCCAGTTGCCGAGCATCCGGGCGAACAGCCGGCCGGCGGCCGTGGTGAGGTCGATCTCGCCGGTCACGGTGCCCCACAGGGTGCCGTGCTGGTCGGCGATGTCGACGAGGTCCTCGATCTCACGCGGCCGCCGGGTGTAGCGGTCGATGTGCCAGGCGGCGCAGGCTTGGATGTGCCCACGCCGGGCGTCCGTCCGAGCCCGGTCGAATTCCTCGCGCGTCTTGCGCTTGGTCATCTTCCCGGACGCCGGAATGTCGTTGTCGACGTACACCTCGACTATCTGCGCTTGCGGGTCCTTGCGGTGCACCCATTCGCGCAAAACGTCGAGCTGATTGTCGACGCCGATTCCCTCGTCGTCGGTATTGACGTTCTTATCGTTGCTGATTCTCGCGTACAGGCCCCATAGAAGACCCGTGCGTTTCTGCTGCGGCATCGTTTATCGAGCGAAGTTCCGCCGGGACTGGCGGCGCTCGGCCGCCCTATCGCTTTGGTATGTGTTCAGGGCGGTCATGTTCTGCGCGATGAGGGCCGTCAGGGGCCGGCCGATGTCGAGGCCCCCGGCGGGGTGCGGGTGGTCGGAGACGTCGAGCAGCGTCAGGCCGACGTCGGCGAGTGCTTCGAGCGGCTCGCCGGTCTCGGTGTCCTTACGTGCCAGGCGGGCGAGGCCGCCGGAGCGCGCGTAGGGCGCCCATCGGCCGACCTTGGAGTGTGGGAGACCGGCGTGGGGGTGTTCGCCGCTCTGCGTCGCACTCAGGGCCGCCTGAGGCGCACCGGGGGTTGGCATGGATCTCCAATCGACGGGGGTTGTGCCCTCTCGGAGTTACACAACAGGGTATGACGGCCCCTCTTAGACCGTTTCCCCCCTAAGGGGACATGGCTTAGATGATGCCGTCACGGTGATGACCCTCCTATGGGGCTGCCTTAGATGACAGCGTAACGTTCGGGAAGGTGACCACGAACCCGGCGGGCAACTCGCCCACCCGTTCGACGACCCCGGTGACGAACCCGTCGAGCGTCCGCACCGACCGCCCAGGATCCCCGTCGGCGAACGACTTGACCCGCAGCCCCCACCGGCGCGGCAGCGCTCCGGCGGCCCGCATCACGGCCACGGCCTCGACGGCCTGCTCGACGTGGCCGTCCTCGTCGCCGGGCCGCCCGCCGTACCCGTCCTCGAAGTCGATCCGCAGGTCCTCGACCGGCTCGCGGGCGAGCTTGCGCAGCACTCTTTCGTGTACGTCCCGCGCGAGCGCGTCGGGCACCTCGAACACGGCGGCCAGCTCGTCGGGGCCGCTCAGGTGCTCCTTGACCAGGTCCAGCGCCTGCGCGCGCCATCCCACGACCGTGCTCGGCGACAGCCGGTCGGCGGGGACGTACACGGTGTGCACCGGCTGCCAGCCCGGCTCGGCGGCCGGATAGCGGGCCCGCTGGACCCGGTGGGCTTCCTCGAACCCGGGAAGGGACTGGTCTCTCACTGTGACGCGTCCGCCATCACGGCCGGCAGGCCCGCAGCATGGCCTCCAGGCCGGCGAGCTTGACGCGCTCGCCCCGGCCCAGCGACTTGGCCAGCGCGCCCTCCGCCGCCTCGATGGCCAGCCATTCGTCGTACGTCACCGGCCGTACACCCCGTTCGAGCAGCAGCGCGTCGATGGGCGCCGACCGTGTCCGATCCTGGCCCGCCAGGTCGGACAGCAGCGTGCGGACCGTCTCCGCCGCATCCGACTTGTTGGTGCCGATCACGCCGGTGGGGCCGCGTTTGAGCCAGCCCGCCACGTACTCGCGGTCGCGGACCCGTCCGGCCTCGTTGGGCACGGTCATCGACCGTTCGTCGAACGGCACCCCCGGCAGCGGGACGCTCTGGTAGCCCACCGAGCGCAGCACCATGCCCACCGGGAGCGTCTCGAACTCGCCCGTGCCCACCACCCGGCCCTCCTCGGACAGCCGGGTACGTTCGAGCCGCAGCCCCTCCACCCGGTCCGTGCCGAGGATCTCCACCGGGCGCAGCCAGAAGCGCACATCGAGGCGGCGCGGGCGGCCGACCGGGGGGCGGGCCGCCCAGGACTGAAGGACGTCGATGTTGCCGCGGATCTGGCGGGGGAAGTCGCCGCCCAGCACGACGGCCTCGTCGTCGCGGACGCAGACGTCGGCGTTCGCCAGGTCGCCGAGCTCTCGCAGCTCCTTCAGCGTGAACTTGGCGTGCTCCGGGCCACGGCGGCCGATCATGTGGATGGCCTTGACCTGGCTGGCACCCAGACGTTCGAGCACGTCGTGCGGCACGTCCGTGGAGCTGAGCTCGTCGGCGGTCTTGGCCAGCACGCGTACGACGTCGACGGCCACGTTCCCGACGCCGATGACCGCGACCTCGGGGCTGTCGAGGGTGAACATGGAGGCGGAGACGTCGGGATGGCCGCAGTACCAGTTGACGAAGTCGGTGGCGGCCACGCTGCCCGGCAGGTCCTCGCCCGGGATGCCGAGCTTCCGGTCGACCATCGCGCCGGTGGCGTAGACGACCGCGTCGTAGTGGTTCAGCAGGTCCTCGACCGACAGGTGCGCGCCGAGCGTGACGCCGCCGAGAAAGCGGACCTCGGGGAGTTCGAGCACCCGGCGGAGGTAGTTGGCGATCGACTTGATCGACGTGTGATCGGGCGCGACGCCGTATCTGACGAGCCCGTACGGCGTGGGCAGCCGCTCGACGACGTCGACCCGCACGTCCTCCTGCGCCTGTTTGACCAGGGCCTCGGCCGTGTAGATACCGGCAGGGCCCGACCCGATGACCGCCACGCGCAACGTCACGCTGCCTCCTCTATGTCGGCGATTCTGTTACACGGGGCATGCGTCCCACCAGATACAACCAGGCACTGTGATCGATGTATCCCCGATCACCGCGACGAATGAACCCATCTCGCGAATGTGGGTCTTTCCCGAACAGGGGGTTCAGGAGCCGGCCGCGCGGGCGCGGAGGACCATCTTGTCGATCTTGCCGTTCGCGTTGGCGGGCAGCGCCTCGACCACGATGATCCGCTTCGGCACCTTGTAGTTGGACATGTTGTCCTTCGCCCAGCCGAGCAGCGTGCCCGGATCGACCGTCATTCCCGCTCTGGGCACCACGTACGCCCAGCCCGCCTCACCCGAGACCGGATCGGGTACGCCGATCACGGCCGCCTGCGCCAGTGAGCCCTCGCGCAGCAGCAGCGACTCCACCTCGGCGGGCGAGACGTTGAAGCCGTTGACGATGTAGAGCTCCTTCTTGCGGTCCACGATGGCGAGATTGCCCGCCGGGTCGAGCACGCCGATGTCGCCGGTGTGCAGCCAGCCGTCCGGATCGACGACCTCGGCGGTCTTGCCGGGCTCCTCCCAATAGCCGCGCATGACCCCGTACCCGCGCTGCAGGATCTCGCCGCGCTCCCCGGCGGCCACTTCCTTGCCCTCGTCGTCGACGATCCGCACCTCGATCCCCGGCACCGCCCTGCCGGTGGTCGCGGCGATCACCTCGATCGGGTCGCCGGCCCTGGTCATGGAGACGACGGTGCCCTCCATCAGGCCGTACGCGTTGATCATCCGTTCCAGCCCCACCCGTTCGACCAGCCGGGTGATCAGCGCGGCGGGCACGGCGGCGGCACCGCAGATGGCCACGCGCAGCGACGAGACGTCCCAGTCGGCGCGGTCCAGCTCGTCGAGCAGCCGGTGGAACAGCGTCGGCGGGCCCGCCAGGATGCTCGCCCGGCCTTCCGAGATCAGCGACATCAGGGCGTCGGGGGTGAAGATCCTGATCGGCATCATGGTCGCGCGGCGGAGCACGCAGGCGATCAGCCCGGCGTTGAGCCCGAAACCGTGGCTGAACGGGGCGATCACCGGGTAGCGGTCGTTCTCGTCCAGGGTGACGATCTCGGCCCAGTCCCAGTAGCCGCGCAGAACCTGGGCGTGGTCCAGCATCACGCCCTTGGGGGTGCCGGTGGTGCCGGAGGTGGACATGATCTCGCACAGATCGCCTGGCCGTACGGCCAGCGCCCGCTCCTCGACGTCCTGCGGCCCCCCGGCGCCGCTCGCGTGCGCTCCCCGCGCAGTGCCGGGGCCCAGCACGTGGCGCGGGCCGGTGCCCGGCGGCAGGAGGTCGGCGAGTACGACGCCGGGCGGACCCTCGCCCGTGACCAGGACCTCGGCGCCGGTCTTCGCGATCATCGCCGCCGCCTCCAGGCCCTTGGCGCGCGAGGAGAGCGGCACGATCACCGCACCGGCGTCCCAGATGCCGAAGGCATGCGTCACCCAGTACGGGTCGTTGACGCCCCACATGGCCACCCGGTCACCCGGCCGGACCCCGAGCTCGATGAGCCCGTGTGCCACGCGGGCGGCTCCGGCGCGCAGCTCCGCCATGGTCACGCGCGTGCCGCCGTCGACGATCACGACCGCGTCCGGATGGCGGTCCGCCTGGTCGCGAAGCATGCGAGGGAGCGTCCCCCAGTCCGGCATCGGTCCCATCGGTGCGCGCCCCCGGCTACACGATCAGCGTCCGGTCGCGGCCCAGGTGGTGGCCGCGCAGGTCGGTCAGCACGCCGGGGCCCGGTGCCTCGGCGATCTCCGGTGCGATCTCCACGCCGATCGAGATCGGGGTCAGCCCCTGGATCGCCTGCTGGATCCGCCCCCGCCACATCGGGTTGCGCACCAGGCTCTCCCTGCTGAACGTGACCGTCAGCACCGCGGTGTCGAGCGTGCCCGGCCGGCTGATCGACAGCTCCCATCTGGACACGCCGTCGATCTTGGCCAGAGCCTTCTCGATCCGCGGCAGCGACAGCCACACGCCCCGGACCAGCACGTGCTCGCCGACCGTGTGCGCGGGAGCGGGCAACCCGGGGTCACCGGACGCGGGCGAGTCGGTACGCACCACCTGGCCGGTACGCAGGACGGCGTCGCCGAGCGCCGAGTGACCGTGAGGGGTGATCACCAACTCGGCCACCCCGGACGGCTCCGAGTGCCGCAGCACGTCCTTGGTCAGCGAGGCCAGGTGCAGCACGCCGTCGGCCAGTGGGGTGAGCGGGTCGTTCTCCGCCGTCCGCCAGGCCAGGGCGCCGCCGCTGAACGGGTTGGCGTACACCTCGGTCACGTGGGCGTCGAACTCGACCGCCAGGTGGCGGAGCGTCCGCTTGGAGGCGATCTCCCCGGTCAGCACGATGTGCCGCAGCCCCAGGTCGAGCGGGTCGAGGAGGAACTCCAGGTGCAGCCTGGCCAGCAGGTCCATTGCGCCCGTCGGGGTGGCGACCAGCGTGGTGGCGCCCAGGGCGGACAGCGCGTGGATCAGCCGCATCCGGCCGCGCGGCCCCACGGAGGCCGCGGCCGACGCCACATCCGCCGCCGCGGCGGCCCAGAGGGCGCCCATCGGTTCGGCCAGCGCCACCACGACCCGGTCGCGCTCGCCGACACCCACCGCCCGCAGCGCCGACCCGGTCAGTCCCTCCGCCTCCGCACGGTCGCCGGACCCCAGCGGGAAGGCGCTGGAGGCGTCGGGAGCGACCAGCAGCAGCCCCGTCGCGGACCGCGCGCCCGCCCGGAGATCGTCCCGCGTCAGCCACCGCGCGGCGGTCACTTGGCCACCTCGGTCATGAACAGCGTCATCGCCTCGCACACCCGGTCGTGCGCCAGCCCGCCCACCTGCGCCTGGATGATCAGATCCGTCGCCCCGGCCTCCGCGATCCTGGCCAGGGCCTTGCGCGAGCCCGCCACGTCGTCCACCACGACCATCAGGTGCTCCCGCAGCGTCGCCATCGCCTCCTCGGGCGGCATCCCGGCCGCGAGCTGGCCGAGGACCCGATGGGTGGCGTGCCGCGCGTCGTAGTAGTCCGGTGGGGTGACGAGGTTGACCTGGCGGCGGATGTACCACAGGACGGCGTCGGCGGCCCTCTCGTTGGCCTCGTCGCGGGTGGGCGCGACGAACCAGGGGATCATCAGCGCGACCCGGCGCGAGGCGGGGTCGAACCCGGCCGCGGCCAGGCGCTCGCGATACTGGGCGATGTCGGCGGCCACGTCGTCGATGCCCTTGACCATCGTCATGCCGAGCAGGTTGTAGCCGTGGTCGGCCGCCGCCAGGTAGCCCTCCAGCGACGTCGAGGCCACCCAGACCGGTGGGTGCGGCTGCTGCACCGGGCGCGGGTAGACCGCCACGTCCGGGATCTCGAAGAACTCGTTCGACCGGCTGACCGGCTCCCCGTCGGCCCGCCAGATGGCCAGGGTCGCGTCCAGCGAGTCCTCCCAGATCTGCCGCGACTTCTCGAACGGCCGCTGGAACGCCTGGTACTCCAGGGGCGAGGCCCCCCGCCCGGTGCCGAACTCCACCCGGCCGCCGCTCAGCACGTCGAGGGTGGCGACCCGCTCCGCCGTACGGATCGGCGACTGGAAGGGCAGCAGCACCACGCCCAGCCCGAGATGGATCCGCTCGGTCCGCTGGGAGATCGCGGCCAGCACCAGATCGGGCGCGGAGGAGTGGGAGAACCCTCGGGTGAAGTGGTGTTCGACGAACCAGGCGGTGTCGAAGCCGAGCCGGTCGCCGAGCACGACCTGGTCGATCACGTTCTGGAACGCCTGTTGCTCGACCTCGCGGGAGCGCCCGCGGACCTCCAGCTCGTACCCCAGGCTGATCCGTAGGGACGTCATCGCGCCTCCGGCGAAAGTAGTAAACCAAGCGCTCGCTTGGTAGAGACTACCAGCACCAAAGACTTGCGGGAAGGGCGCGTTCGCGATCAGAGTGATGCACGTGAGGCGAAAGCACGCGCTAAGGCGGCCGAAAGATGGCACGCTCCCCGATATGCGGGCCGATGACTTCTCACTCACCAGCGGCCGCGGTTTCGAGGCGTTCGGCCGGGTGATGGCCGCCCTCGCGACCGAGGCCGAGTTCATCGAGTCGTGCCGGGATCTGACCTGGTGGCGCGGCTCCGACCACAGCTGGCACATCGAATGGCGCGACGGCCCCTACGCCTCCGAGGTGGCGGCGCTGCTGGCCGAGCAGGTGTGCAATCCCGCGTATGAGGACGAGCTCGGCAGGCCCAACGGGCCGGGCGACAGCCGGTCGGCGGTGCTCGACGTGATGGGCGTCCGTTTCGAGCTGCGGGCCATCGATCCGCTGGGCCGCGAGCGCGTACGCGACAAGCCGGGCTTCTGGCGGCTGGCCGAGGCGCTCGACACCACTCGCAGCACGAACGCCCCGCGTCCCTGGGAAACGCTACTGGGCGGTTGACCCGCCGGCCGGGCCCTGGAAGACGTACGCGGCCAGCCGTTCGCGGTGCGCCTGCGGCGGGCAGAAGAGCTGCGCGTCGGAGGTGGCCCGCTTGAGGTAGCGGTGGGCCGGATGTTCCCAGGTCACGCCGATCCCGCCGTGGACCTGGATGTTCTCGCCCGCCGCCGTTAGGTACGCCTCGGTGCAGTACGACCCGGCGATCGCCGCGAAGGACTCGGACCCGGCCGCCGCCCGCGCCGCCGACCTGGCCGACTCGACGAGCAGCAGCAGGTCGGCCAGCTTGTGCTTGATGGCCTGGAAGGAGCCGATCGGCCGGCCGAACTGGTGGCGCAGCCTCGCGTGCTCGACGGCCATCTCCAGGCAGCGTTCGGCGCCGCCCACCTGCTCGGCCGCCAGCGCCGCGATGCCGAGGTCGCGCACCCGGCTCCACGCCGCGCCGTCGCCGGCCGGCCGTACCTGGACGTGGTCGAAGGTCAGTTCGGCCAGCGGCCGGCTCTCGTCCATGGTCGGGTGCGCCAGGCGCCGCGTGGGCACGGCCTCGACCAGGAGTCCGTCCGCGTAGGCGAGCACCACGTCGCCCTCCAGCGCGTACGGGACGACGCCAGTGAGCAGCCCGTCCCGGAGGGTCAGGTCGCCGTCGCCCGGCAGGACGACGGTCGCCGTCGCCGAGCCGTCGGCCAGCGCGGGCAGCAGCCGGGCCATCGCCGCCTCGTCGCCGCCCGCCTTGAGTGCCTCGACGGCCAGGACGGCGCTCTGCAGGAAGGGGTAGGGGGACAAGGTTCTGCCCAGCTCTCCGGCCACGACCGCGGTTTCGGCCGGGCCGCAGCCCGCTCCGCCGTACTCCTCGGGAATGGCGAGCCCGGCGGCGCCGAGGTCGCGCGCGAACGCCGGCCAGGGCGCGGCGGGGCGGTCGGCGAGGTAGGCGCGGACGACGGCGCGCAGCTCGTCTGTGACGGTCACCGGATCAGTGTAACCAAGCGATTGCTTGATTACATATGGTTGGCCGAAATTTGCCTTTTCTGTACAGGCACATAATCTGATTGTGGTCATTCCCAGAAGTTTCCGGGGGTGGGATGACCAGGGACTGGAGATGAAAGAGACAGCACTCGACTATGCCGAGTTCGCCGAATACGACCGGCGGCAACGCGGCATCGCTCTTCACGTGGTGGCGGCCTTCCTGGGGGGAATGACCGTCGGGATCATCGGCGTTGTCGCCTCTGGACGGGTTCCCCAGTGGCTCGGCCAGCTCTATGACCCCTACATGTACTTGGCGCTGGCGCTGGTCGTCGGGGCGAGCGCCTCGGGTTTCGGGTGGGCGCTGCTCGCCACGTTCCTGGCCGCTCTGTCCATGATCGTCGCGTCGCTGGGCGGCAGCGTGCTGCGCGGTGGGACGGACCTCGGCCCCGTCGCCGGTGGGCCCGCGATCGGGTTGAACTGGGCGCTCGTCCTGCTGGTCGGGCTGGGCCTGCTGGCCTACGTGACGAGCAGGACGGACCGCTGGGGCGATGTCGCCGCCGGCGTCATCGGCGCCCTGCTGCTCGCCGACACGATCGACCGCGCGACGCCCGGCTTCCTCGACAGCGAGCCCGCGTTCTGGCCCGGCCCCGCGATCGTGATCGGTGTCCTGTCCGTCGCGCTGGTGCTGGCGCTGCGCAGGACCATGGCGGGCCGGGCGCGTGCGCTGGCGCTGTCGGCGGTCCTGACCGCCCCGTTCGCGGTCGGGGTGACCGGCGCGCTGGTCGGCTGGATCTCCATCACCGGATAAGGCCGCGCGGTAGGTTGCTCCGAGTCGATAGCCTGTAGTCCTCCATATCCGGGCCCCACCAAGGAGTAGCCGTGTTGCTGCGCATGTCGTCGTTGTTTCTTCGCACCCTGCGGGACGACCCGGCAGACGCGGAAGTGCCGAGCCACAAGCTCCTGGTCCGCGCCGGTTACGTCCGGCGGGTGGCGCCCGGCATCTACTCGTGGCTGCCCCTCGGCAAGATGGTGATGGAGAACGTCGCCAAGATCGTCCGCGAGGAGATGAACCGGATGGGCGGTCAGGAGGTGCTGTTCCCCGCTCTGCTGCCGCGCGAATACTACGAGTCCACCGGCCGCTGGACCGAATACGGTGACACGCTCTTCCGGCTCAAGGACCGCAAGGGCGCCGACTACCTGCTCGGTCCCACGCACGAGGAGCTCTTCGCCGACATGGTCAAGGGCGAATACTCCTCGTACAAGGACTATCCGGTCACGCTCTACCAGATCCAGACGAAGTACCGCGACGAGGCCAGGCCCCGCGCGGGCATCCTGCGCGGCCGCGAGTTCCTGATGAAGGACTCCTACTCCTTCGACCTCGACGACGACGGGCTCAAGCACTCCTACGAGCAGCACCGCGAGACCTACATCCGGACCTTCGACCGGCTCGGCATCAGCTACAAGATCGTGTTCGCCACGTCGGGCGCGATGGGCGGCTCGGCCTCCGAGGAGTTCCTGGCGCCCACGCCCACCGGCGAGGACACCTTCGTCGCCTGCCACTCCTGCGGCTACGCGGCCAACGCCGAGGCCGTCACCACGACCGCGCCCCCGGTCCGCGCCCTCGACGGGCTGGAGCCGCAGCGCGTCCTCGACACCCCCGACACCCCGACCATCGAGTCGCTGGTGTCGTTCGTCAACGAGCACCACGGCCTGTCGATCACCGCCGCCGAAACGCTGAAGAACGTCGTCGTCAAGGTCACCACGCCCGGCTCCGACAAGGTCGAGACGCTGATCGTGGGCGTGCCCGGCGACCGCGAGGTCGACTTCAAGCGACTGGAGGCCGCGCTGGCCCCCGGCGAGCCCGCCATCTTCGAGGCCGGGGACTTCGCCAAGCACCCCGGCCTGGTGCGCGGTTACATCGGGCCGCAGGTCCTGCGCGACCTCGGCATCCGCTACCTCGTCGACCCCCGCGTGGTCACTGGCAGCTCCTGGGTGACCGGCGCCAACGAGCGCGGCAAGCACGCCGCCGGCGTGGTCGCGGGCCGTGACTTCATCCCCGACGGCACGATCGAGGCCGCCGAGGTGCGCGCCGGAGACCCCTGCCCCCGCTGTGGCTCGCCGCTGTCCATCGACCGCGGCATCGAGATCGGGCACATCTTCCAGCTCGGCCGTAAATACGCCGACGCGGCCGGGCTCGACGCCCTGGGTCCGGACGGCAAGCCGATCCGCATCACGATGGGCTCCTACGGCATCGGCGTCTCGCGGGCCGTGGCGGTCATCGCCGAGCAGGCCCACGACCAGCTCGGGCTGGTCTGGCCGCGCGAGGTCGCGCCCGCCGACGTGCACATCGTGGGCACGGGCAAGGACAACCAGATCGAGGCGGCCCTCGAGCTGGCCGCCGACCTGGAGGCACGCGGGCTGCGCGTCCTCGTCGACGACCGGGCCGGGGTCTCGCCGGGGGTCAAGTTCAAGGACGCCGAGCTGCTCGGCCTGCCCACGATCGTGGTCGTCGGCCGCGGGCTGGCCCAGGGCGTGGTCGAGCTCCGTGACCGCGTCACGGGCACCAAGGAGGAGATCCCCCTCGACACGGCCGCCGACCGCGTACTGGCCGCCTGCTCATAACGCGAAAAACGGCTCCCCCGCCAGTGGCGGGGGAGCCGTTTTTCGCGTCAGTCCATCGCCGCGGGCATCCTGATCTTGCCGCGGCGGCGGAGCACCACGGGCCCGACCAGGCAGGCGGCGGCGATAACGAGGATGGCCAGCGACACGGGCCGGGTGAAGAACACCGCCGGATCCCCTTCGCTGAAGGCCAGCGCCCGCCTGAACTGCACCTCCATCAGCGGCCCGAGCACCGCCCCGAGGATCAGCGGCGCCACCGGATAGCCGGTGCGCCGCAGCACGAACCCCACCAGCCCGAACCCGTACGCCACCAGGATCTCGAACACGCTCTGCGAGGTGGCGTAGACGCCCAGCGTCGCGAACGTCAGGATCGCCGCCGTCAGCAGCGCGGCGGGCACGCTCAGCAGCTTCACCCACAGCCGGATCAGCGGCAGGTTCAGCACCAGCAGCATCACGTTGCCGATGTAGAGGCTGGCGATCAGCGTCCACACGAGCACCGGCTGCTGGTCGAAGAGCTGCGGTCCGGGCTGCACGTTGTAGATCTGGAAGGCGATCAGCAGCATGCTGGCCGTGGCCGACGTCGGGATGCCGAGCGTGAGCAGCGGCACCAGCACGCCGGAGAACGCCGCGTTGTTGGCCGCCTCAGGCCCCGCCACACCCTCGATGGCGCCGTGGCCGAACTCCTCCGGGTTCTTCGCCAGCCGCTTCTCGACGTTGTAGCTGAGGAACGTCGGCAGCTCGGCGCCGCCCGCGGGCAGCGAGCCGATCGGCAGGCCGAACGCGGTGCCCCGCAGCCATGGCCGCCAGGACCGGCGCCAGTCGTCGCGGGTCATGCCGATGCGCCCGGTCACCTTCACCGGCGCCTGCTCCTGCCGGTTCCGCTGGGCCGCCGTGGCGACCGCCTCGGCCACGGCGAACAGGCCCACGGCCAGCGCCACGACCGGCAGCCCCTCGTACAGCTCGGGGACGCCGAAGGCCAGGCGCGGCTGGCCGGTCATCTGGTCGATGCCCACCATGCCGATCGCCAGCCCGAGGAAGAGGCTGGACATGCCGCGCACGATCGAGTCGCCCATGAGCGAGGTGACGGTGACGAACGCGAGCACCATGATCGAGAAATACTCGGCGGGCTGGATCGACTTGGCGATGGCCGACATGCCGGGCGCCAGGAACGTGATCACCACGGTGGAGATCGTGCCCGCGACGAACGAGCCGATGGCCGCCGTGGCCAGCGCGGCCCCGGCCCGGCCCTTCCGCGCCATCGGGTACCCCTCCAGCGTGGTGGGGATCGACGCCGTCTCGCCGGGGATGTTGAGCAGGATCGCGGTGGTGCTGCCGCCGTACATGCCGCCGTAGTAGATGCCGGAGAACATCACGAACGCGCCCACCGGGTCGAACACCATGGTCAGCGGCAGCAGCAGCGCGATCGTCGTGGCCGGGCCGAGGCCCGGCAGCACGCCGACGAGCGTGCCGACGGTGACGCCCAGCAGGCCGAGCAGCAGGTTCTGCAGGGTGAGCGCGTGCGCGAAGCCGTCGAGCAGGTGGCTCAGTACGCTCATCTCAGATCGCCAATCTGATCAGGCCGGGCGGCAGCGTGATGCCCAGCACCCGGTCGAACAGCAGGTACGTGGCCAGCGCCAGCAGCAGGCCCACGACCAGGTCGCGGACCAGCTTGCGGCTGCCGAGCACCCGGGCGACCGCGACGAAGAACAGCGTGGTGGCCTGCCAGTAGCCCACGGGCGCGAGCAGGGCCGCGTACAGGGCGAGCGTGCCGATGAGGAGCAGCACGGGACGCCAGTGCACGCCCTCGTCCTCGCCCCCGCCGGCCACCGGTTCGCGGAACGCCTGCACCACCCCGATCACGGCCACCACCGCCATGCCGAGGCCGACCAGGAGCGGGAAGGCCCGGGGCCCGACGGCCTGGTAACCGCCCCCGTCGGGGATCATGAACGCCTGCGCCAGCACGACCAAAGCGACCGCCAGGAACCCGGCCGACACGAGCCGGGTGCTCACTTGCCCAGTCCCAGCTCGCCGAGGATGGTGGTGATCTGACCGCGCTGCTCGGTGAGCACCTGCTTGAACGCGTCGCCCGGGGTCCAGGCGTCGACCCAGTTGTTCTGCTTGAGCACCTGCTGCCAGCACGACGTCTGCCGCATCTTGTCGACCATCTTGACGATGTCCTGCTGCTGCGCGGCCGACAGACCCGCCGGGGCGAGCACGCCGGCCATCGTGGAGATGGCCTGGTCCGACAGCCCCAGTTCCTTCAGCGTCGGCGCGTCGATGCCCTCGATCCGCTTGTCGCCGTCCACCGCGAGCGCCCTGAGCTCTCCGGCCTGGAGCTGCGCGCGGAGCTCGGCGACGGTGTCGATGCCCGCCGTGGCGGCGCCGCTGAGCAGCAGGTTCATCGACTCGCCGCCGCCCGCCGTGGGCACGTAGTTGACCTGCTTGGCGTCGATGCCCTGGCCCTTGGCCAGTCCCGCCACCGTCATCTGCCCGGGGCCGCCGAGCGAGCCGCCGGTCCACTTGACGCCGTGCGGGTCCTTCTTCATCGCGGCGAGCAGGGACTTCAGGTCTTCGTACGGCGCCGACTTCGGCACCACGATCGCGCTCGGCCCCCTGCTCAGCCCCGCGATGGGGGTGAGCGTGGTCAGGTCGACGGGCGAGTGGTTGTTGATGATGCCGCCGAGCATGGTCGCGCTGTCCATGACCATGAGCTGGTAGGGGTCGCCCTTGCTCTTGGCGAACTGGGCGAGCCCGATCGTGCCGCCCGCGCCGGGGACGTTGACGACGGTGGCCTTCGCGGTGGTGATCTTGCACTGGCTGAGCGCGCCGGCGATGCCGCGGGCACGGGTGTCCCAGCCGCCGCCGGGGCTGCCCGGCGCCATGATCGTCAGTGCCTTGCTCGGGTATTCGGCGCCCGCCTCGGCGCTCTCGCCGACCGCGCAACCGGTGGCCAGGACCGTCAGGGCGGCGGCGGCGACAATGATCTTCATGAGTTCTCCCGGGGGGTGAGGATCGAGGTGAAGAAGTCCTTGACCGGCTCCAGCACGCTCATCGGCTGGTGCGCGACGCCTGGCACGACGTCGAACCTGACGCTGATGCCGTGGGCGGCGAAGTTGTCACGCAGTGCCGCCAGTCGTTCGACACGGGTGGTCCCGTAGGCGTCGGCGCCGTCCATCCAGTTGGCGTCGCCCTGGTTGTTGATCTCCCAGGTCTCGACGTCCTCGGCACCCACGACCATCTGCACCGGCACCGCTCCGAGCTCTTCGATCCTGGGCGGCTGGCCGAACTCCTCCTCGAACCCCTTGAGCCCGATCCACCATGGGCTGTCCCAATCGATGTACGATATCCGCCCTGGTGCACCAATCGACACTCCGGACAGCCGGTCCGGATGCAGGTAGGCGAACCGATGGGCGAACTGACCGCCGCCGGAGAAGCCGTGCAGGAGGAACCGCTCGGTGTCGACGTTGAAGCGCTCGCCGACCTCCTCGACCATCGCCAGCAGCACATGGTCGAAGCGGATGCCGCGGTAGTGGATGAACTTGAAGCCGTGCAGGTCCTCCGCGTCCTCGATGCCCGCGGGGAAGAGCGGCGCCAGGACCAGGCAGCCCTGCCGCTCACCCCACTCGGCGAGGTTGTCGCGGTACTGCGGCCCGCGCCGTCCCGTCCCGTGCTGCAACACGGCGAGCGGCACCGGCGGGCCGTCGGGCGAGTGGGCCGTCGGCACGTAGAGGCAGTAGGAGAAGCGCTGGTCGTATCGGGAAGCGAAGATCGTGGTGGACCCGCTGAAGTAGAACTCCTTGGGGTGCTTCACTCCGCCGGTTTCGTGTAGTGCCTTGGCCATGGCGCCACAGCCTGGACATATATCCGGTTACGGACAAGGAGATTGTCGCCAACGCGGTAATGTACAGGGTGCCCGTCACGCTCCTCCTGTCCTCCGCTGACTCGGCCCCGATCACCGTCCGCGTCTCCCCGCTGGCCGAGCTCTGCGCCTGCCTGCACGTGCTCGACGAGCCGGGACACCACCCCGCGGCGGCCCGCTGGGTGGCCAGGGTCCACACCGAGACCGACGAGGACCTGCTGGCCAGGGCGACGGCATGGGCCCCGCTGTGGAGCGCGTTCCGGGCCCGCTACCTGCTGCCGCTGTCCGCCGGCCGGTCCAGGACGCTCGAAGACGAGCTGGCCGAGATCGAGGCGCTGCCGATCGGCGACTTCACGGCGATGACCCTCCAGGCGCTCGTCGGCAAGAACGGCGCCGGCCTCGGCGACAACGTGCTCCAGCGCCTCAGGCTGATCTCCTCCAGCAGGGTGGAACTGGGCACCCGGGTACACGACGACCCCCACGGCTTCAGGCACGAGCTGACCGGTTTCCTGACGGACTTCGCCGCCGCGGCCTTCGAGGCGGACTGGCCGGGCCTGCGGACGGCGCTGACCGCCGAGGCCGCCGTGCGCGAGCGGGCGATCGCCGTCCGCGGCCCCCTGGCGATCGCCGACTTCCCCACCGCCACGGCCGTCGAGGGCGGGCGCAGGATCGTCCTGGACAAGCTCTACAACGCCACCGTCCGCATCGGCGCCGACCGGCCCTGCCTGCTCGTACCCAGCCTGTACGGCCGGCCGCACTTCGTGGTCAAGCACTACCCGGGCTACCCCGTGGTCATCCAGTACGGCGTGGGCACCTCCGCCGGCCTGTCACTGGAGACCGCCCGGCATCGGCTGGCCGTGCTCCAGCACCCGACCCGGCTCAAGCTCTGCTACGCCATCCTGCGCAACCCGGTGGCCACGGCCGAGCTCGCCAACCAGCTGGGCATGACCGCGCCCCAGGTGTCGCGCCACCTGCGCCAGCTGAGGGAGGCCGAGCTGGTGCACGTGTACCGGCGGGGTGCGGTGGTCTACTACCAGCTCGACGCCGAGGCGATCGAACGCCTGGGCGCCGACCTGCTGACGGTCCTCTACCGCTGAGCGGCCATCAGAGGGCCGGTGGGCGGCCGTCACAGCGGGGTGAGCGGTCCGTCACGGTGGCGGGGAGCGGCCGTCACAGCGGGGTGAGGGGCCCATCACGGCGGCTGAGAGCGGCCGTCACAGCCGGGGTGAGCGGCCCGTCACGGCGCCCGGTGAGCGGCGCTCATCCGGTGGGCCGCGACATGCCGGGGAAGGCCGTGGTGACCACCGGGCGGAAGCCGTAGGAGCGGCGCACCGATTCCTGCATGGCCAGAGCGGCGTAGTGGCGCAGCGACGCGTCGTCCGACGCCACCAGCTCCAGATAGGCGGCCGTGATGCCGGTCTCCACGTAGACCGCGAGGCGGATCGCCTCCGCCGCCGTGGACGGCACGATCGGCAGGGAGTAGCCCGCCTCCGGCTCGGACGGCGTGCCACCCCGGGCGGTGATGGCGGCGCGCAACTGGTCGCGCTTGGCCCGATGGGCGTCGAACGCCGTCGTGACCCGAGACCGTAGCGAGCCCGTGGTGCGCGCGCCGATCAGCCCGTAGGCGAAGACGGCGGCGTGCTCGGCCGACAGCGCCTTACGCAGCTTCTCCACATCGGCCGGCGTCCTGGCGGCCATCACGCCGACCTAGGCAGGGCCAGGGCGTGGGCGGCCTCGCAGGCGCCGATGCTGGCGATGAGCTGGGCCAGTTGCGGCGAGACGCCGGCGAGCTGACGGACACGCAGCGCCGCCGACCGGCGCTCGACATCGCGCAGCCGCGACAGTGACGTCTTGGGCGCCGGAGCGGCCGTCTGAGAGCCCTGGGGCGCCGGAGTGACCGTCTGAGAGCCGCCCAGGCGTTTGCGCAGCTCGCCGAGGTGCGCCTGGTGGCGGTCACGGAACGGCGTCAGCTTGGTCTGACCGGCCGCGATCAGCGTGGAGTAGAGGGCGATCGTGTGTTCCTTGTCGGCGATCAGCTGCCGCAGCAGGACCTGCTCAGGATCCTCCGACGGGGTGGGCGACGGCTGGGGGGCGTCGGACGCGCCGCATCCCGACAGGGCCGCGGCCGCCGCTCCGCCCGCCAGCACGGCTCGCCGTGAGAGGGAACGCGGGCGCACGGGCAGGGACCTCCTGTAAACGGAACGCAGATAGCATCGTACGGTCTTGCGCCCGCTCCCGATGTCAGGCGACGCTCGCCATTCGCCCGTGCCGAGTGGCGCTCTCTTCGTGCCCTCGTACAGATAGGGTGTCAACTGTCGTCGCTGGCTGAGCGGCCAGGCGGCAAGAGAGCCAGAGGCGAGGTCCGCCCGGCTGAGACATGACAATAGGGAGGTCGATATGGGCAACGCGTCACCCCGCGACCACCTGATGAAGCTCCTTGAGCCCGTCGTCAGCGCGGAGGGCCTCGATCTGGAGGACGTCACGGTCACCCAGGCCGGCAAGCGCCGGCTGCTGCGTGTGATCGTCGACCGCGACGGCGGCGTGAGCCTCGACGACGTGGCCGACGTCAGCCAGGTCGTCTCCGCGGCGCTCGACGACGCCAACGCGATGGGCCAGTCGGCCTACACGCTGGAAGTCTCCTCGCCGGGCGTCGACCGCCCGCTGACCGAGCCGCGTCACTGGCGGCGCGCGGCCAAGCGGCTGGTGAAGGCCGAGATGAGAGATGGTTCCGTGGTGGAGGGCCGAGTGCGCTCCGCTGACGAGAGCGGCGTCGAGCTCGACGTCGACGGCGCAGATCGCCGATTCGACTATCAGGACCTGACCCGTGGACGGGTGCAGGTGGAGTTCCGCCGGTTCGACGACGAAGACGTCGACGGCGACGAAGGCTAAGGGGAAAGCCTCGTGGACATCGACATGAGCGTCCTGCGCAGCCTGGAGCGGGAGAAGGACATCTCCTTCGACCTGGTCGTCAAGGCGATCGAAGACGCGCTACTGATCGCTTACTTCCGCACCGAAGGTGCCGCGGCCAAGGCGCGGGCGGAGCTCGACAGGTCGAGCGGGCACGTGACCATCCTCGCCGCCGAGCTCGACGACGAGGGCGAGATCGTCAGGGAGTTCGACGATACGCCGGGCAACTTCAGCCGGATCGCGGCGACCACCGCCAAGCAGGTCATCCTGCAGCAGCTGCGCGACGCCGAAGACGAGATCAACTTCGGCGAGTTCGCCAGCCGCGAGGGCGAGCTGGTCTCCGGCGTGATCCAGCAGGGCAAAGACCCGCGCGTGGTGCTGGTCGACCTCGGCAAGATCGAGGCCGTGCTGCCGCACAACGAGCAGGTGCCCGGCGAGGACTACGTGCACGGCGAGCGCCTCCGCGTCTACGTCGTACAGGTGAAGAAGGGCCACAAGGGCCCCTCGGTCACGCTGTCGCGCACCCATCCCGGCCTGGTCAAGAAGCTGTTCGCGCTGGAGGTGCCGGAGATCGCCGACGGCACGGTGGAGATCGCCGCCGTGGCCCGCGAGGCCGGTCACCGCACCAAGATCGCGGTCAGGTCGCGCAGGCAGGGCGTCAACGCCAAGGGCGCGTGCATCGGCCCGATGGGTTCGCGCGTGCGCAACGTGATGACCGAGCTGCACGGCGAGAAGATCGACATCATCGACTGGTCAGAGGACCCCGGCGAGTTCGTGGGGAATGCCCTGTCGCCCGCCCGCGTTTCCCACGTTGAGGTCCTCGATCTCGAAGGCCGGGTCGCGCGGGTGACCGTGCCCGACTACCAGCTTTCCCTGGCCATCGGCAAAGAGGGGCAGAATGCCCGGCTTGCCGCCCGGCTCACGGGATGGCGGATTGACATCCGGCCTGACACCCAGGCCGAGGATGCTGCCGGTTCCGTAGATGCGTCAACACGGTAAGCTGGAATATGGTGGCCACGCGGCTCCACAGCGCACCTGTGTGGGCTGCAGGGTCCGTACGGCTAAGTCCGACCTGCTCCGCTTGGTGCGGGTCGAGGATCACGTGATCCCTGACCTGCGAGGACGGCTTCCTGGTCGAGGTGCGTCACTGCATCCGACCGAAAGGTGTCTGGAGCTTGCCGAGCGTCGCCGAGCGTTTCTGCGCGCATTCCGCGTGCCGGGGCCGCTTGACGTCTCGCGAGTGCGGGCGCACCTGGAGAAGGAGAACCACGAAATGTCATGTAGGACGCCGAGTTGATGGGCGGAGTCAGATTGCTATGAGCGCCTGATGAGCACGCGGCGATGAAGACGTCAAGGTAGCGACGGTCCGGACGGCACAGCCAGCCTCCCGGGCCGAGTAAGGGAGTGCAGTGGCGAAGGTCCGGGTATACGAGCTCGCTAAGGAGTTCGGCGTAGAGAGCAAGGTCGTCATGGCCAAGCTCCAGGAGATGGGGGAGTTCGTCCGTTCGGCGTCCTCCACCATCGAGGCGCCGGTGGTCCGCAGGCTCACCGAAGCTTTGGGCGCATCTAAGGGTGGGTCCTCTAGGGGCGGCGGTTCGTCGTCCAAGCCGCAGCCGCCAAGGGCTGCTCCCCGGCCGGCGGACAGCCAGGCCGGTAACGGCGTCGCGGAGGCGTCGACCCCAACATCAACTCCGCGTCCAGGTCCGGGTCCCAGGCCCGGTCCGCGTCCGGGTCCCGCGGCTCCGGCCCCGGCGCCCACCCCGGCTCCGGCTCCGGCCCCCGCGGTCAGCGCTCAGTCGCGCCCGCCGGTGCCGATGCCGCACCAGCCGCAGCCTGAGGCCGAGCGTGGCGACACGTCCGGCGCTCCGCAGGCGCGTTTCGACAGCGGCACCCGTCCCGCGCCCGCTCCGGGTGCCCCCGCTCCGGGCCCGCGTCCCGGTCCCGCCGCTCGTCCGGGTCCCAAGCCCGGCCCCGCAGCGCGTTCCGGCGCGCCCTCCGGTGGCGGCGGTCCCGCGGCTCCGCGTACCGGTGGCGCCCCGTCCGGCGGCGGTCCCCGTCCGGGTCCCGGCGGTCCCAAGCCGGGTCCGCGCGGCCCGCGTCCGGGCAACAACCCGTTCTCATCCAACGCCAGCGGCATGGGCCAGTCCCGGCCGCCGCGTCCCGGTGGCAACCGTGACGGTGCCCCCAGCGGCGGTCCCGGGCAGCGCGAGCGTCGTGACGGTCCGCCGCGCGACGGCGCGAGCCCGCGTCCCCCGCAGGGTCGCGGTGGCGGCGAGGGCGGTCCCCGTCCCGGTGGCCCGCGTCCTGGTCCGCCCGGTGCGGCCGGCCCGCGTCCTGGTCCCGGTGCGGGCGGTCCCCGCCCCGGCGGTCCGCGTCCCAACCCGATGATGATGCCGCAGGGTCGTCCCGCCGGTCCCGGCGGTGGCGGTGGCGGCGGCGGTCGTCCTGGCGGCGGTGGCGGCGGTGGCCGTCCCGGCGGCGGTGGCGGCGGCGGTCGTCCTGGCGGCGGTGGCGGCGGCGGTCGTCCCGGTGGCGGTGGCGGCGGTTTCGCCGGTCGTCCCGGTGGCGGCGGTGGCGCCGGTCGTCCGGGCACGAGCACCGGTGGTCCCGGTGGCGGTGGCGGCGGTTTCGCCGGTCGTCCCGGTGGCGGCGGTCGTGGCCGCGGTGGCGGCACGGCGGGCGCGTTCGGTCGCCCCGGTGGCCGTCCCACGCGTGGCCGCAAGTCCAAGCGCCAGAGGCGCCAGGAGTTCGACAACATGTCGGCCCCGGCGATCGGTGGCGTGCAGGTCTCTCGTGGCAACGGTGCGACGATCCGCCTTCCGCGCGGTGCGTCGCTGTCCGACTTCGCCGACCGGATCGGTGCCAACCCCGCCGCGCTGGTGCAGATCATGCTGCACCTGGGCGAGATGGTGACGGCCACCCAGTCGGTCAACGAGGAGACGCTGCAGCTGCTCGGCTCCGAGCTCGACTACAACATTCAGGTCGTCAGCCCGGAGGAGGAGGACCGCGAGCTTCTCGAGGCCTTCGACATCGAGTTCGGCGAGGACGAGGGCGACGAGGCCGACCTGGCCGCGCGTCCGCCGGTCGTGACCGTCATGGGTCACGTCGACCACGGTAAGACCAAGCTGCTCGACGCCATCCGCAAGACCAACGTGGTGGCGCGCGAGGCGGGTGGCATCACCCAGCACATCGGTGCTTACCAGGTCTCCACCGAGCACGAGGGCGAAGAGCGCAAGGTCACCTTCATCGACACCCCGGGTCACGAGGCGTTCACCGCCATGCGTGCCCGTGGTGCCAAGGCGACCGACATCGCGGTGCTGGTGGTCGCGGCCGACGACGGTGTGAAGCCGCAGACGATCGAGGCTCTCAACCACGCCCAGGCGGCCGACGTGCCGATCGTGGTCGCGGTCAACAAGGTCGACAAGGAGGGCGCCGACCCCAACAAGGTCCGTGCCCAGCTCACCGAGTACGGCCTGGTGGCCGAGGAGTTCGGCGGCTCGACGCTGTTCGTCGACATCTCCGCCAAGAACGGGACCGGCATCGAGCAGCTGCTCGAGGCCATCCTGCTCACCGCGGACGCCGAGCTCGACCTGCGCGCCAACCCGGCGATGGACGCTCAGGGCATCGCGATCGAGGCACACCTCGACAAGGGCCGTGGCCCGACCGCGACCGTCCTGGTCCAGCGCGGCACGCTGCGCGTCGGCGACTCGATCGTCTGTGGCGAGGCCTACGGCCGCGTCCGGGCGATGCTCGACGACAACGGCGACCTGGTCGAAGAGGCCACGCCGTCCCGTCCGGTCCTGGTGATGGGTCTGACGGCCGTGCCGGGCGCGGGTGACAACTTCATCGTCGTCACCGACGACCGGATGGCCCGCCAGATCGCCCAGCAGCGCGCGGCGCGCAAGCGCAGCGCCGACATGGCGAAGTCGAGCCGTCGCCTGACTCTTGAGGAGCTGTTCAGCAACCTCGAGAAGGGTCGCGTCGATGAGCTCAAGCTCATCATCAAGGGTGACGTGTCCGGTTCGGTGGAGGCCCTGGAAGACGCCCTGCTCAAGATCGATGTCGGCGACGAGGTCAGGCTCCGTGTCCTGCACCGCGCCGTCGGTGCGATCACCGAGTACGACGTCAACCTGGCCGTCGCCGACGACAACGCGGTCATCATCGGCTTCAACGTCCGGCCTGAGCCCCGGGCGCGCGACCTGGCCGAGCGCGAGGGCGTCGACATCCGCTACTACTCGGTCATCTACCAGGCGATCGAAGAGATCGAAGCGGCGCTCAAGGGCATGCTCAAGCCCGAGTTCGAAGAGGTCCAGATGGGCACCGCCGAAGTCCGCGAGGTCTTCAAGGTGCCGAAGATCGGCAACGTCGCCGGTTCGCTGGTCCGCTCCGGGACGATCGTGCGTAACAGCAAGGCCCGGATCATCCGCGATGGCGTTGTCATCGCCGACAACCTGACCGTCTCGTCGCTGCGTCGCTTCAAGGACGACGCGACCGAGGTCCGTGAGGGCTTCGAGTGCGGTATCGGGGTCGGCTACAACGACATCCGGATCGACGACGTCGTCGAGACGTTCGAGATGCGGGAGAAGCCGCGCGCGTAACACGCGGCCGGGCGCCCGGCGGACCATCCGCCGGGCGCCTCTCGCACGCCTGGGCCTGCTTCCCACCGCAGCAGGGCCAGGGTGCATTTCACACACCAGGACAAGCGGTGGTTACCAACGATGTATGTGGGTGCTCTGACCCTGGACATCCTGCTCGGCGACGTACATTCGCTGAAGCAGAAGCGTTCCGTCGTGCGACCCCTGGTCGCCGAGGTGCACAGACGCTTTCCCGGCGTCGCGGTGGCCGAGACCGGCCACCTCGACCTGCACCGCAGGGCGGAGGTCGGCATCGCCGTAGTCTCGGCCTCAGCGGGCAACTGCAAAGAGGTATTGGATGCTTGCGAGCGTCTGGTGGCCTTCCGCCCCGAGATCGAGTTGCTGTCGGCCAGACATCGGCTTTACCACGACGAAGACGACTGAACGACTGCACGACCTTCGGGTCGTGCGTGAGGGGGAGCGAACATGGTGGATGCAGCACGAGCGCGCAAGCTCGCCGACCGCATCCAGCAGATCGTCGCTGAGATGCTGGACCGCCGGATCAAGGATCCGCGCCTGGGCTTCGTCACCGTGACCGACACGCGCATCACCGCGGACCTGCGTGAGGCCACGGTTTTCTACACGGTGTTCGGCTCTGACGCCGAGCGGGCCGACACCGCGGCCGCCCTGGAGAGCGCTAGAGGCATCATCCGCTCCGAGGTCGGCCGGCAGACCGGTGTCCGCTTCACACCGACGCTGGAGTTCAAGCACGACCCGCTGCCCGACAGCGCGCGCCAGCTCGACGATCTGATCAACGCGGCCAAGGCGAGGGACGCCGAGGTGGCCCGCAAGGCCGAGGGCGCGGCCTACGCCGGCGACCCGGACCCCTACCGCAAGCCGGAGGAGGACGACGAGCCGGACATCGGCGGCAAGCCTGACGAGGACGGGCAGCCGGCGACGTGACGCCCGATGTGCGTGACAGAACCGGTCGCCCGTCCCGCGTGGATCCGGGTTCGGTGGGGCAGGGCCGCACTCCGGCCCTGCCGCTCGCCGGCCCGGAGGGCGCGCTACCGCCGTCCGGGTCGGTGATCCCCGAGGCCGCCTGGCGGCGCGCGCTGGACCTGATCGGCAAGGCCGATGAGATCGCGCTGGCCTGCCACGTGTCGCCGGACGGCGACGCGCTCGGCTCGATGCTGGCCACCGGCTCCGTGCTGCGCGCCCTGGGCAAGCGGGTCATCGCCTCCTTTGGCGACCGGCACTTCGCCGTGCCGCGCCTGCTGCGCTTCCTGCCCGGCCAGGACCTGCTGGTGCCGCCGGCCGACGTCCCGGCGGAGCCGCAGCTGATGATCACGTTCGACTCTTCGACGCCCGACCGGCTGGGCCTGCTGGGCACCAACACGGCCAAGGCCCACGAGGTCATCGTGATCGACCATCACCTGTCCAACACCGGCTTCGGCACGCTCAGCCTCATCGACCCGCACGTCGCCGCCACGGCCGTGCTGGCCGAGCAGCTGATCTACCGCCTCGGCGGCAGCCTGGACCGTGACATCGCCACCTGCCTGTACGCCGGGCTGGTGACCGACACCGGCTCGTTCCGCTACTCCTCGACCACGCCCGAGGTGCACCAGATGGCCGCCCGGCTGGTCGCCACCGGGCTGCGTACCGACGAGATCGCCCGTGAGCTGTGGGACCGTTCCCCGTTCGGCTACCTCAAGGTGCTCGCCGCCGCGCTCGAACGGGTGTCGCTGGAGGACCACCTGGTGTGGACGTACGTCCCCCGGGTAGACCGGGCCGCGTACGGACTGCCGTACTCGGAGCTGGAGGGTCTCATCGACATCGTGCGGCGCACTGACGAGGCCGAGGTGGCGGCGGTGCTCAAGGAAGACGACCACGGAGACTGGCAGGTGTCGACCCGCTCCAAGGGGGCGGTCGACGTCGGCTCGATCTGCGCCGCGCTGGGCGGCGGCGGCCATCACAACGCGGCCGGATTCACCTCGCACGGCAGTGTCGAGGACACCATGGCGGCGTTCCGCGCGCTGCTGGCGAACGCGGACGGAGCAGCCTGATGGCCGAGAGCGGCTTGATCATCGTCGACAAGCCCGCCGAGTGGACGTCCCACGACGTGGTGGCCAAGTTGCGGCGGCTGGCCGGCACCCGGCGGGTGGGCCACGCGGGCACGCTCGACCCGATGGCGACGGGCGTGCTCGTGGTCGGTGTGGAGAAGGCGACCCGGCTGCTCGGCCACCTGGCGCTGACCGAGAAGGTCTACGTGGCCACGATGCGGCTCGGAGTGACCACCAACACCGATGACGCCGAGGGCGAGGTCATCTCGACGGCCTCGGCGTCGGAGGTTGACCCCGCCGAGGTCCAGAAGGGCGTCGTCGCGCTCACCGGCGAGATCATGCAGGTCCCGCCGCAGGTCAGCGCGATCAAGGTCGATGGGCAGCGGGCGTACAAGCTGGCCCGTGCGGGCAAGGACGTCGAGCTGGCCGCGCGGCCCGTCACCGTGCGGGAGTTCTCGGTGCTGGACATCAGGGCGCACGACGACGTCATGGACATCGACGCGGTGGTGACCTGCTCCAGCGGCACCTACATCCGCGCGCTGGCCCGCGACCTGGGCGCCGGGCTCGGCGTCGGCGGGCACCTGACGGCGCTGCGCCGGACCCGGGTCGGCCCGTACGACCTGTCACGGGCCAGGACCATCGAGCGGCTGGCCGAGGAGTGCGTGATCCTGCCCATCGGGGAGGCCGTGTCCGCGGCGTTCCCGCGCTGGGACCTCACCGCGGAGGAGACCAGGGTCGTCAGCCACGGCGGGCGGTTGCCCGCGGCGGGGCTCGGCAAGGGCCCGATCGGCGTGTTCGGGCCGGAGGGCGAGCTGCTCGCGCTGGTGGAGGAGCAGGGCCGCATCGCCAAGCCCCTGGCCGTGTTCATCTCCTAGCCCTTAGTCGTCTGATGGACGATGTTCGACGACGGCCCGTAGCGGAAGGCGCGTACCCGGTAGGACGCGTGGCTCTCCTCGGGCAGCGTGACCAGGCCGAAGGCGTTGACGTCCGGATCGAGGGCGGCGACCACCCGGAAGTCCGGCCGGCCCGACGGCCGGTCCTCCAGCAGGAAGCCCTCCTCGTCGGCGGTCCGGTCGGTCCACCGGAACGCGACGCCGTCGGCCCGCATGACGGTGGCCGTCAGGTCCGATGGCGCCGCTCCCTCGCTCCTGACCGGCCGCGCCCCTTTCGGGCCGCCGGGGATCGTCCGCGGCTCCGTCCAGCCGGATTCCGGCTTGGCGTACGGCCCGCCGCCCAGCGCCACGTCGACCGGGGCGGAGGCCTGCCCGTAGTAGGGCCGCACCCGGTAGTAGAACGGCGTGCGCGGGATCAGATCGGGATGGGTGTACGTGGTCTGCTCCGGCGGCAGGAACCCCAGGATCGTGTACGGACCCCCTGGCTCGGTGGCGAACTCGACGACCTGCCCGGAGGCGTCCGGATCGCGGCCCTGCCAGCGCAGCGTGATGTCGGTCGGCGACACGAGCGTGGCCGTGAGCTGGACCGGCGCCTGCCGGGGGGTCGCGCAGGCGGCCGCCAGCAGGAGCGCCGTCGATAGGAGCAACGCCACCAGAGCTGCTCTCATCGTCGCTACTTGCGCCAGAACTGGACGCCGCTCCACTCGACCGTGGCGGGGCCCTTGCCGCTACCGGTCCGGTAGGCGCCGAACTTGTCGTAGAAGCTGCCGCTCTCACTCGACACGGTGTGCTTCAGCGACCCGTTGATGTAGGTCCGATGGGTGCTGCCGACCACGTGAACAGTGTTGACGCGGACCGTCGTGCCGATCGTGGCGCCGGTGGCGATCGTGTTGCCGCCGTGCACGGAGTAGAGCCGGCCGCCGCGTTCGACGGCGAGCATGAAGAACGGGCCCGTCGTCTTGAACGTCTGCTTCAGGCTGACGCGGGTCCCTTCGAGACTGGTGATCTTGAAGTAGCCCTCGAACTGGCGGGTGCCGCTGGAGTAGGTGGCGTAGCGCCGCTCGGCTCGCTGGTCGCCGCTGTCGGTGGAGCAGTTCAGCTTGAAGGTCAGGTCGCTGACGTCACCGCAACCCCGCTCCTGGACGGTGAACGTCGGCGCGTATGAGGTCCAAGGTCCGGACTCCATGGGGTCGGCCGAGGCGGGCAGGGCTGGGACGAGTAATCCGATGGCTAGCGTGCCCGTGGCGAGTAATCGCATGGATTCCTCCCGATTAGGAAACTTTCCTATCAGGATTCATGGGATCACTTACCACACTCACTCGTCAAGAGCTCTGATGTGAGCTGTCGGAAGCGAGGAGAGGTCCGATCTCTTATGGCTTGCGGGCCACCATGATGTCGCGGACGATCGCCTGGTCGACCCAGTGCTCGAAGTCGGGCAGATCGACCACGTCGAGCCCCGTCTTCGTGAGGATCTCGGCCAGCTCGTCGCGGGTGCCGCCATAGGTGTTCCAGGAGATGCCGATGGCGCCGCCGGGCCGCAGCAGCTCCGCCCAGACGGGCGCGGCCTTCCTGATCAGCTCCAGCGGGCTGCGGGACAGCCCGCCGCCGCCCCTGCTGCCGTGCTGCACGCCGTAGGGGGTGTCGGTCACCACGACGTCGAAGGAGTGCGGCTTGAAGAACTCGCGGCTGCGCAGGGTGTCGGCGTTGACCACGGCGACGCGCTGTGTGTCGCCGGACTTGAACGCCTCCTTCGACGGGCTGAAGGAGATGTTCAGTCGCCGGCCGACCACTGCCCGCTCACGTCGTACGGGGACGGTCTCGGCTGTGTGCTTGAACCGCTTGTTCTTCAGCCAGGTCTTGAGGAAGCCGGAGTACGCCTCGAAGTCCTTGCTGTCGACATCGACCCCATAGGCGTCATATCCGTACATGAGAGCCTGGTTGAGCGTGGTGCCGCGCCCGCACAGCGGGTCGAACACCGACAGCCGCTCGTCCAGCCGCCGGTCGCCGGCCAGCACCGTGACGTTCAGCAGTAGCTTGGTGAAGTGCTCGTTCGTCTTGCCGGCGTACTTCTGGATCGTGATCAGGTCGCTGCTGAGCCGGTCGAGCGGCGCCATGGTGAGCGGCCGCAGCAGCTCGCCCTCGATCCCGTAGAGCGCGTAGACCGACGAGAGGTTGGACAGCAGCGCGACGTCGCCGCCGCCGAGCGGCGCGGCCGTCTCGAAGGTCACGTACGGCAGGCCGCCGATCACGCGCTCCTCGATGGCCGACACCTCGCTCCGCAGGGCTCGTCGGCCGAAGACGGCCAGCTCGGCGAGGGTCAGGCGGACCGAGCTCTCGCCGTAGACCCGGTTGAAGGCAGGCAGGATCAGAAGTGCGTATCGAGGCATGGTGCGGCCGATCGTACCCCCTCGATTGGAGCTGACGTGGCGCCTCATGGCAGGCTGGTGGGGGATTGATCCGCCACAAGCGAATGGGGCCGGGCGTGCAGGGTTCGGAAAGGTCCGCCGTCACGATCGGCGTGTTCGACGGCGTGCACCGCGGGCACCAGCGGGTGGTCGAGCGTGCCGTGGCCGTCGCGCGGGAGCGTGGTCTTCGCTGCGTCGCGGTCGTCTTCGAGCCGCATCCCTCCGAGGTCGTCCGGCCGGGCTCCCACCCGGCCCGGCTGAGCACGCCGAGGCGCAGGTCGGAGCTGCTGACCGGGCTGGGCGTCGACGAGGTGTGCGTCAAGGAGTTCACGTTGGAGCTGTCCAGGATGAGCCCCGGCGAGTTCGCCCAGTCGATGCTCGCCGACCGGCTGCGGGCCGCCGTGGTCGTGGTGGGGGCGAACTTCACCTTCGGCCACCGCGCGGCGGGCGACACCGAGACCCTGGCCGCGCTCGGCGAGAAATATGACTTCACCGTCGAGGTGGTCCCGCTGCACGACGGGGTCTCCTCCACCGAGATCCGCGAGCGGCTGGTGGCCGGCGACGTCGAGGGCGCCACGGCGGACCTGGGCCGCCCGCACCGGGTGGAGGGCGTGGTCGTACGCGGCTACCAGCGCGGACGCCAGCTCGGCTTCCCCACCGCGAACGTCGAGACGCAGCCCCACACGGCCATCCCCGCCGACGGTGTCTACGCGGGCTGGCTGGAGTGCGTGCCCGTCGCCAACCTGCCCACCGTCTACGAGGGCGAGCGCTGGCCCGCCGCCATCTCCGTCGGCACCAACCCCACCTTCGAGGGCGTCCCGCGCACGGTCGAGGCGTACGCGCTGGACCGCGACGACCTGGAGCTGTACGGCGTGCACGTGGCGGTAGACTTCGGCGCGAGACTGCGGGGAAACACCCGGTTCGACTCGATCGAGGAGCTCATCGCGCAGATCCACGCCGATGTCGACCAGGCCCGGCGGCTGACCTCGGGCTGAGGATTGATGACGCGGAGCTTGACCGCGGTGGTAACCTTGCATGTCGGTCCAGTGACGGCGGCGCTGCGCGCTGCTCTGACGGCCTTCGCCGCGGCGACTGTAGGCACGCACGGTCGTTCGCATCAGTTATCCATTCGCGCGTGCCCGTAGCTCAAAGGAGAGCCGTGTCCCTCGACACCGCTGCCAAGAAGACCATCATCAGCGAGTACGCGACGGCCGACGGCGACACCGGGTCGCCCGAGGTGCAGATCGCGCTGCTCAGCAAGCGCATCAGCGAGCTGACCGAGCACCTGAAGACGCACAAGCACGACCACCACAGCCGTCGTGGCCTGCTCCTGCTCGTCGGACGCCGGCGCCGCCTGCTGAAGTACCTGCAGAAGGTCGACATCGCGCGTTACCGTGCGCTCATCGAGCGGCTCGGCCTGCGCCGATAGAGTGAGAGGGAGCGGCGTTCGCGTCGCTCCCTTCTCCGTTGTGAGACCGGCGCGTCGAGCGCCGGACAACTGAATAGTCAAGACACACTTAGAGCCCCCCGCGTCCGCACAAGCACCAAGCGACCCGCGACGCATGCGGGCCGGTCCTCGGTAGTGGCTTCCGGTAACAGTCGTATCTGACCGGGCGCTTCGATCGAAGACCGGCGCTGCACCTAACGAGGGTGCCGGTGAGAAAGAGGGCGCGGGAGACTGACTGACAAAGGAGGTCCCCCGTGGAGGGTGTCCACACCGCTGAAGCCGTCATAGACAACGGTTCATTCGGCACGCGCACGATACGGTTCGAGACCGGTCGTCTCGCGCGTCAGGCGGCCGGCTCCGCCGTCGCCTACCTCGACAACGAGACGATGGTCCTGTCCGCGACCACCGCCTCGAAGTCGCCCAAGGAAAACCTCGACTTCTTCCCGCTGACGGTGGACGTCGAGGAGCGCATGTACGCCGCGGGGCGCATCCCCGGCTCGTTCTTCCGCCGTGAGGGCCGTCCCTCCGAGGACGCCATCCTCACCTGCCGCCTGATCGACCGGCCGCTGCGCCCGTCGTTCGTCAAGGGCCTGCGCAACGAGATCCAGGTCGTCGCCACGATCATGGCGCTCAACCCCGACCACCTCTACGACGTGGTCGCCATCAACGCCGCCTCGCTGTCCACCCAGCTCGCCGGGCTGCCGTTCTCCGGCCCGATCGGCGGCGTCCGCGTCGCGCTGATCGACGGCCAGTGGGTCGCCTTCCCGACGCACCACGAGCTCGAGCGCGCGACGTTCGACATGGTCGTGGCCGGGCGAGTGCTCGCCGACGGCGACGTCGCGATCATGATGGTCGAGGCGGAGTCCACCAGGGACACGCTCAAGCTGGTCGCCGAGGGCGCCGTGGCGCCCAACGAGGAGACGGTCGCGCAGGGCCTGGAGTCCGCCAAGCCGTTCATCAAGGTGCTGTGCGAGGCGCAGTCGCAGGTCGCGCGGGTCGCGGCGAAGGAGACGGCCGAATACGCCATCTTCCTCGACTACCAGGAGGACGTCTACGCGGCCGTGGAGAGCGCGGTCAAGACCGAGCTGGCCGCCGCGCTGACCATCCCCGGCAAGCAGGAGCGCGAGACCCAGCTCGACAAGGTCAAGGCGCTGTCCGCCGAGAAGCTGCTCCCCGAGTTCGAGGGCCGGGAGAAGGAGATCTCCGCCGCCTTCCGTTCGGTGATGAAGAAGCTCATGCGCGAGCGGGTCATCAAGGAGGGCCTGCGCATCGACGGCCGCGGCACCAAGGACATCCGCGCGCTGTCCGCCGAGGTCCACGTGGTCCCGCGGGTGCACGGCTCGGCGCTGTTCGAGCGTGGCGAGACCCAGATCCTGGGCATCACCACCCTCAACATGCTGCGCATGGAGCAGGTCATCGACACGCTCAACCCCGAGCGGACCAAGCGCTACATGCACAACTACAACTTCCCGCCCTACTCCACCGGTGAGACCGGCCGCGTGGGTTCGCCCAAGCGTCGCGAGATCGGTCACGGCGCGCTGGCCGAGCGGGCGCTGATCCCGGTCCTGCCGGCGCGTGAGGACTTCCCCTACGCCATCCGCCAGGTCTCCGAGGCGCTCAGCTCCAACGGCTCCACCTCGATGGGCTCGGTCTGCGCCTCCACGATGGCGCTGCTCGACGCCGGTGTGCCGCTGCGCGAGATGGTCGCAGGCATCGCGATGGGCCTGATCGGCGAGGGTGGCCAGTACGTCACGCTGACCGACATCCTCGGCGCCGAGGACGCCATGGGCGACATGGACTTCAAGGTCGCCGGCACCAAGGACGTCATCACCGCGCTCCAGCTCGACACCAAGCTCGACGGCATCCCCGCCTCCGTGCTGGCCGGCGCGCTGAAGCAGGCCAAGGGCGCCCGCCTGGCCATCCTCGACGTGATGCAGGAGGCGATCGACTCCCCGGCGGAGATGAACCCGACCGCGCCGCGCATCATCACCATCAAGGTCCCCGTGGACAAGATCGGCGAGGTCATCGGCCCGAAGGGCAAGATGATCAACCAGATCCAGGACGACACGGGCGCCGAGATCACCATCGAGGACGACGGCACGATCTACATCGGCGCCACCGACGGCCCGTCCGCCGAGGCCGCCCGCACGGTGATCAACGGCATCGCCAACCCGCACATGCCCGAGGTCGGCGAGCGTTACCTGGGCACGGTCGTGAAGATCGCCGCCTTCGGCGCGTTCATCTCGCTGATGCCCGGCAAGGACGGCCTGCTCCACGTCTCCCAGATTCGCAAGCTGCACGGCGGCAAGCGCATCGAGAACGTGGAAGACGTCATGAGCGTCGGCGAGAAGGTCCAGGTCGAGATCGCCGAGATCGACGGCCGGGGCAAGCTGTCCCTGGTCCCGGTCGAGGTCATCGAGAAGGAGGCCGCCGAGAAGGAGGCCAGGGGCGACGCGGACTCCTCCGCCGACTCCGACTCTGGCGAGGAGGCTTCGGCCGCCTCGGACGACAAGCCGCGCGACGACCGGCCGCGCCGTACCCGCACCCGCACCCGCGCGCCGCGCGCCGACGGATCCGATGGAGACGACCGCAACTCGTGAGAACCACCACGCTGCACCCCGGCCGTGACGGGGCCGGGGTCGTGACGCGCACCGTCCTTCCCGGTGGGCTGCGCGTGGTGACCGAGACCATGCCGACCGTGCGTAGTGTCGCGGTCGGCATGTGGGTCGGCATCGGCTCGCGTGACGAGGACCCCCAGCACATGGGGGCCACCCACTTCCTCGAACACCTGCTCTTCAAAGGCACCCCCACACGCGACACCATGGAGATCTCGGCGTCCATCGAGGGCATCGGCGGTGAGATCAACGCCTTCACCGCCAAGGAATACACCTGCTACTACGCGCGGGTGCTCGACGAGGACCTGCCGGTCGCGGTGGACGTGCTCGCCGACGTGGTGACCAGCTCGCTGATCACCCCCGACGACGTCGAGTCCGAGCGCGGGGTGATCCTCGAAGAGATCGCCATGCACGACGACGACCCATCCGACGTCGTGCACGAGCAGTTCGCGGCGGCGCTCTACGGCGACTCGCCGATCGGGCGGCCCATTCTCGGCACGGTCGAGTCGATCAACGAGCTCCCCCGCGACCGGATCGCCGAGTACTACCAGCACCACTACCAGCCGTGCCGCACGGTCGTCTCCGTCGCCGGCAACATCCGGCACGAGGAGGTCGTCGAGCTGGTCGCCCGCGCCTACGAGCGGGCGGGCGCGCTGGGTGGCCCGCTGGAGGCCGATCCGCCCCGCACGAGCGGGCCGGGCGCGGCGACGCGGTCGATGGTCAAGGTGCTCGACCGGCCCACCGAACAGGCCAACCTGGTGCTCGGTACGACCGGCATGTCCCGTACGGACGACCGGCGCTTCGCCCTCGGCGTGCTCAACGCCGCGCTCGGCGGCGGCATGTCGTCGCGGCTCTTCCAGGAGATCAGGGAGAAGCGCGGGCTGGCCTACTCCGCCTACAGCTACACCTCGGCCTACGCGGACACCGGCCAGTTCGGCATCTACGTGGGCTGTCTGCCGTCGAAGATCGACGACGTGCTCAAGATCTGCCGCGATGAGGTCGTCCGGGTCGTGGACGACGGCCTGGACGCCGACGAGATCATGCGCGGCAAGGGGCAGATGCGCGGCGGGCTGGTGCTCGGCCTGGAGGACACCGGTTCGCGCATGTCGCGGATCGGGAAGAACGAGCTGGTCTACGACGAGCTGCTGTCCGTGGACGAGGTGCTCGCCAGGATCGAGGCCGTCACCCCGGACCAGATCGCCGAGGTCGCGACCGACGTCCTCAACCGGCCGCTCACACTCGCCGTGATCGGCCCCTACGGCGACAAGGACTTCTCCGACGCCATCGCCTGATGACGCTCGCGGGACCTCCCCGGAGGTCCCGCGCACGTCGTCAGGTATAGGGTTGACCTGTGATTAGGGTAGGCGTGCTGGGCGCGCGCGGTCGCGTGGGCCTCGAGGTGTGCAAGGCGGTAGAGGCAGCTCCCGATCTGGAGCTGGTGGCCGCGCTCGACAAGGACGATGCCATCGAGGGGCTCCAGGGCGCCGAGGTGGTCGTCGACTTCACCCATCCCGACGTCGTCATGGGCAACCTTGAATGGGCGATCGCCCACGGTGTCCACCCGGTGGTCGGCACCACCGGCTTCGAAGCCGGGCGGCTCGAGACCGTGCGCGGATGGCTGGCGAAGTTCCCCGGGACCAACTGCCTGATCGCCCCCAACTTCGGCATCGCCGCCGTGCTCATGATGCACTTCGCCCAGCAGGCGGCCAAGCACTTCGAGTCCATCGAGATCGTCGAGCTGCACCACCCCAACAAGGCCGACGCGCCTTCCGGCACCGCCCGCCGCACCGCTGAGCTGGTCTCGGAGGCGCGCGCCAAGGCCGGGCTGGGCGCGATGCCCGACGCCACCTCCACCGAGCTCGGCGGGGCGCGCGGCGCCGACGTCGGCGGCGTCCACGTCCACGCCGTACGGCTGAGCGGGCTCATCGCGCACCAGGAGGTGCTGCTGGGCGGCGACGGCGAGATCCTCACGATCAGGCACGACACGATGAGCCGCGCGGCGTTCACCCCGGGCGTGCTGCTCGGCGTGCGCCGGGTCCGCGAGCTGCCCGGCCTGACTGTCGGCCTGGAGCCACTGCTCGACCTCTGAAGACACATCGTGCCCACAACCTGACGCGGGTCATGGGCACGACGTGAGGAGAGGATTCCGGCTCCGCACAGCCGGCCTGCTCACCACATTAATATCCAGAGGCGCGAACCGGGCCAAACATGAGACCGTGTCGGCATGACGCGATGGGCCGAGCCGGGCGAGCTGCCCGGGCTGGTCGCTGTGGAGCTGGCGGCGGACGGGCTGTTCGAGCAGGTGGGGATCGTTTTCCCACCGGGCACGACCATGATCGAAGAGGTCACGGACCCGGCCGTGGTGCTGGTCGAGGGGGATCCGCCGGCCGGGTTCGCGCTGATCGGCTGGGTCGACGGCAACCTGCACCTGGATCAGCTGGCCGTACACCCCTCGCGGATGCGGCAGGGGATCGGCGGGCGGCTCGTCGCGGCGGTGCGCGACCACGCGGCGGCCAGCGGCGCGCCCGCTGTGACACTGACGACCTACAGGGATGTGCCATGGAACGCGCCCTGGTACGAGCGGCACGGCTTCTCCGTGCTGCCCGACGCGGAGTGGGGGCCCGAGCTGCGGGCGCTGGTCGAGCACGAGCGTGAGCTGGGCATCGAGGTGGCGCCGCGCGTGGTCATGGCCTGTCCGCGCTGAGGGGCCTGTCCGCGCTGAGGGGTCTGGCTACGCGGTGGGGTCTGTCAACGCTGAGCGTCAGACGCCGAGTTCGTCCGCCAACCGCTTCAGGTAGGAGGCGAACTGCCGGCGGTCGTAGTCGTCCCACCCCACGGTGAGCTCGTCGAAGGCGTGGCGCTGCCATTGGCGCGAGCCCGCCAGGAGGTTCTCGCCGTGCGCGGTGAGCTGCAGCGACGCGCGCCGGCGATCGAGCTCGGACGAGGCGCGCACCAGGTAGCCCGCCTTGGTGGCGTCCTTGACGATGCGGCTGGCCCCTGAGTGGTCGAGGCCGAGCTGGTGGGCCACGGTGCCGACGGTGGCCTCCTCGGTGGCGTCCTTGCCCGTGTCGACGGCCTCCACGGCCAGGATGTGCTGCACGTGGCGGGTCTCCCCGGTCTGCTCCTCCGAGGCGCTGTTGATCCACCGGCGCGACCAGAAGCGCACCAGCCGAAAGAGTGCGGGACCGCCGTCGCCATCAGCAGAGGAAAGGCCGTGCGCGTTCATGCGCACACTCTACCCCGAGATGGATGCGATATGCATATATAGTATGTGCATATCGCATGTATCCGGCTGGGTTTAAGGAGAGTCGACATGTCCATCGTCCTCAACCATCTGATCGTCCCGGCGGCCGACAAGACCGCCGCCGCCACGTTCCTCGCCGACCTGCTCGGGCTGCCGGTCTCCGCGCCGTCCGGCCCGTTCGTGCCCGTCAGGGTCAATGACGACCTCGCACTCGACTTCGACGACCGGCACCAGGTCCAGCCGGGCCACTACGCGTTCCTGGTCGATGACGACACCTTCGACGGGGTGCTGGGCCGTCTTCGGGAGTCCGAGTCGATCTCGTACGGCTCCGGCCCGGGCCATGGCTGGGACCGGCAGATCAACCACCTCGGTGGCGGTCGTGGCGTCTACGTGCGCGATCCCAACGGCCACAGCTACGAGCTGTTCACGGCCGTCCCCTAGTGAGTAGGGTGGCGACCGTGACTGCCGGGTCGGCCAAGTGCCATGACGAGACGGGGCGCCCGGCCACGCCTTGATCACCGAGCGGGCCCGCGGCCCGCCACCTCTCGCGTTCCCCAGGCGGAGATCGCAGAGGAAAGGAGGTGATCGCATGTCCAATGCTTGGGAGGGTTTCACCTCGCGGCACGCCGTCGGTGACGTGCTCGACGGGAGCGTGGCCAGGGTCGTCCCGTTCGGCGCCTTCATCGAAGTCGCCGACGGTGTCCACGGGCTGCTCGTCGGATCGGACCGGCCAGAGGCCGGGTCGAGCGTCTCGGTACGGATCGCCGAGATCGACCACGACAACAGGCGGCTGAGATTCACCGCGGGCTGAGACTGATGGCGCGTGCGGGGGCCCTGTCCGGTCCCCGCACGTCCTACAGAGTGATCGCCAAACCGAGCGTGAACAGCAGGCCGTACGCCAGCTGCAGTTTGCCGGTCTGCTGCAGTACGCCGATCAGCGCCGGGCCGACGGCGCCGTGCAGGACCGTCTTGACCGGCGTGATCGCCAGCGGCGCGGCGAGCACCGCGGCGGCGGCCAGAGGCGCGATCGGAAGCATGGCCAGCGCGATGACGAACGGCACGATCAGGCAGGTGGCGTAGAGCGTGCGGGTGCGCGCCGCGCCCAGGACGACCGCCAGCGTCCGTTTGCCCGCCTGGCCGTCGGTGCCCACGTCGCGCAGGTTGTTCACGACGAGCATGGAGCACGACAGGAGCCCGATCGGGATCGACGCCACCAGCGCCGCCCAGGACAGGTGCTCGGTCTGGACGTACGCGGTGCCGACCACGGGGACGACACCGAAGAAGGTGAACACCGACACCTCGCCGAGCGCGCGATAGCCGTACGGAGCCCGGCCGCCGGTGTAGAACCAGGCGGCGGCGATCGCGGCGGCGCCCACGAGCAGGATCCACCACGCGCGGGTGGCCAGCACCAGGGTCAGCCCGAGCACCGCGGCCAGGGCGAAGCAGCCGAGCGCGGCCGCCAGCACCTGCCGCGGCGTGGCCGCACGTGAGCCGACCAGGCGCATTGGACCGACCCGCTGGTCATCGGTGCCGCGGATGCCGTCGCTGTAGTCATTGGCGTAGTTGACACCGATCTGCAGCGACAGGGCCACGAGCAGTGCGACGATCGCGCGCCACCAGACGAAGCCGTTCTCGCCGATCGCCACGCCGGTGCCGACCATGACGGGCACGATGGCGTTGGGCAGGGTGCGCGGACGTGCGCCGGCGATCCACTGGCCGGGGGTTGCCATAAAGACGAATCCTCTAGCTGATGTCGGTGGTGAGCCTGACCATGCGGATGGGACGGCCCATGTCGAGCACGCGCTCGGCCATGTCCTCGCCCCAGCCGGCCGACTCCAGGAAGCCCAGCACCGCGTAGTTGTCGGCGAACACCCACGTGACGATCTGCCGGAAGCCGTCCTCCCGCAGGTGGTCGACGGTGGCGTTGAGCAGGCGGCTGCCGTGGCCACGCCGGACGAAATCGGGGTCGACCAGCAGAGTCAGCATCTCGGCGGCGACGGTCGGGTCGAGGTCGGGGTCTTCGGCGGGCGCGTGCGAGGCCAGGCCCACCACTCGCTCACCGCCGCGCGGCGTGGCCAGGACGGCACTGCCGCCCAGGCCGAGAGCCGGGAAGCCCTCGGTGTCCAGGATGGTCTCCACCGCCACCAGCACCCGATGCATGGGGGTGGGCGGGGCGACGATCGCCTCGTCCCACTGGCGCAGCCACATCTTCTCCGCCGCGGCCCCCGTCATCTGCTCGAGCGGCCCCTCGGGAAGGAACTCCCGATAGCCGTAGCGCCAGGCGCGGATCTGAGTATTCGCCACCTGGAGCACATCCTCGCGCCGGGCCGCCCGGACGCCTACGTCTGCCATCTCGGCCCGCTCCTTCGCCTGCCGTCCATGCCACAAGGCACGAGTTACACCGTATCGGTGTTTGAGCCTTGGGGATGACGCGAACCCTGCTTCCTCGCCCGGTAAGCGCGTGTTTTGGTGCGGTTGCCGCAGACCCGCATAGAACACCATGAGCGTGATCGGTTCTTCGAGGAGTCGATGAACGCCCACTGGCACATGTCCTCGGCGCAGACCTTCAGCCGGTGCCACGACTGGTCGGTGACGGCAGCGGCGATCCTGGCCAGGCCGCCCCTGACACCGTCTTCGAGAGGGACCAGTTCCGGCGTGGCGCCGACGCGTACGAGCAGCGGCAAGGCCGGCAGTTCGGGCATCTCCGGAGCTTCGCGCCGTAGCGCGGCCCGCAGTTCGGGCGTCTTGGGAGATTCGCGTCTTGGCGCGGTCCGCAGTTCAGGGATCTTGGGCGTTTCGCGCCTTAGTGCGGCCCGCAGTTCGGGCGCCTCAGGAGGCTCGCGTCTTAGCGCGGCCCGAAGGGCTTCGCGCAGGGTGAGCGCGGTGGTGAGGTCGTCGTCGGTCGCGCGGTCGCGCGGGCCGATCAGGCCCCACTCCCGGAGCCAGACGGCCAGTTCGGCGGGTGAGGCCAGCTCGTCGGCGTCGGAATCGAGGTTGTAGGTGTTCACGAAGTCGCGTACGAGCTCGGCGGGCGCCAGCATGTCACCACTGTATGGCAGTGGCCGGTTGCGCCATGATGAGTTGCGTGATCGTTCGTACCTGGCGAGGCTGGACACGTAGGTCCGATGCCGCGGCCTATGAGGAATACCTCCTGCACACCGGATTCCCCGGTTACACCCAGACGCCGGGGAACCGCGGCGCCTACTTCACCCGGCGTGACTCGGGCGACAGGACCGAGTTCTTCCTGATCTCGCTGTGGGAGTCGTGGGAGGCGATCAGGGCGTTCGCCGGGGACGATCCGGGCGTGGCGGTCTTCTACCCCGAGGACGACGCGTTCCTGGTCGACAGGGAGCGGACCGTGGAGCACTACGAGGTGTTCGCCAGCGCCTGAGCCAGCCGCCGGACCCCCTCGGCCAGCTCGGCCAGGTTCGCGGCCGCGATGTGTGTGACGCGGAGGTGAGGCCCCGGTGGTTCCGACGGGTAGTGGATTCTGCCCGGGCTCACCAGTACGCCGTTGCGTTTCGCGGCCTCGACCAGGGCGTTCTCGTCGGTTTCCGGCGGCAGCCGGACCCACAGATGCATGCCGCCCTTCGGCAGCAGGTGCAGCTCGGCGGCGGGCAGCCGCGCGGCCAGCTCGGTGGCGAGCGCGTCGCGGCGGATCAGGATCTCGGTACGTACGTTCGCCAGGTGCCGGCGCCAGCCGGGGGAGCCGACGAACTCCAGCACGGTCTCCTGCAGCGGGCGCGCCACGAAGAACGACTCCACCAGCTGGCTGGCCCGCAGCCGGTGCGCGGCCGGACCACGCGCGACCACGGCCGCGACCCGCGTGCTCGGAGACAGGATCTTGGTGAGCGAGCAGATGTAGACGACCGTGCCGTGCGCGTCCATCGACACCATCGGCGGCGGCGTCCGGTCGCTGAGGTAGCGGGCGTAATCGTCCTCGATCACGAACGCGCCTGCCGCCCTGGCGACCTGGAGCACCTGTTCCCTGCGTTCGTGGGTGAGCGTCGCGCCGGTCGGGTTCTGCAGGGTGGGCTGGCAGCAGAACACCCGCGCGCCGGTGACGGCGAACGCCTCGGCCAGCAGGTCGGGCCGTACGCCGTCCCGGTCCATCGGCACGGCCGTCGCCCGCAGGCCCGCCGCCTTGGCCGCGGCCAGCGCGCCCGGATAGGTCGGTGTCTCGACCAGAACCGGCGTCCCCGGAGCGGCCAGCGCCCTGAAGGCGTGCGTGAGCGCGGCCTGGCCGCCACTGACGATCAGCGCGTCGGCCGCGGTCACGTCGCCCCCGGCCTGCGTCGCGAACCACCTGCGCAGCTCGGTCAGCCCGGTCAGCGGCGGCATCGCCCACGCTCCCGGCCTGCGCACCGCCCGCGACGCCGCGGCGGCCAGCTGCCTGTCCGGCCGGAGACCCGGGTTCAGGTAGCCGCCGGTGAGCGGGATGACGCCCTCGGGCGGTGGGGTCAGCAACGCGGTCACCGGGCTCTCGTCCACCACCCGATCGCCCAGCGCGACGGTCTGCCAGGAGAAGTCGGGCAGGTCGCTGGGCCCCGCAGGCGACTGGGCGATGAATGCTCCGATGCCGGGCTTGGTGACCACCCGGCCTTCGGCCGCCAGCTGCCCGATAGCCCGCGAGACCGTCACGGGGCTGACGTTGTGGCGGCGCATGAGCTCTCTGGAGGAGGGGAGGCGGTCACCCGGTCGCAGGCGGGTGAGCTCTTGGCGCAGGATCGCGGTGATTTGGGCGATACTGCTATCCTGTTCCATGACGGATAAGAATAGCGCTATCGTCCGCGACAGAGTAGCGGTCGCCTCTCGGGGAGACTCGGCGCGATTCCGCCAGGGAAGCCTTCTCGCGTTTCTCGGTGTTCTCGCCTTCTCCGGCTCCTTCCCCGCCACCGTCTACGCGATGCGCGGCTTCGATCCATGGCTGGTCGCCATCGGCCGGGCCGTGATCGCCGGTGTCATAGCCCTCATCTGCCTCAAAGCAGCCCGCCTCCCGCTGATCCCGCCCCGCCACCAGTGGCGCTCCTACGCCGCGATCTCCCTCGGCGTGGTCTTCGGGTTCCCCGTCTTCAGCGGCCTGGCTCTGGACCTCGGCGCCACCACCGCCCACTCCGCCGTCGTCATCGGCCTGCTCCCGGCCGCCACCGCCGTCTGCGCGGTCCTGCGCGCCGGCGAACGCCCGCGCCCTCTGTTCTGGCTGGCCTGTACGGCAGGCGCGATCGCCATCACCGCCTTCACCCTCACCCGTGGCCAGAGCACGGCCGCCTGGCCCGACGTCCTCCTGGTCGGCGCCCTCGTCTCGGCGGCCATCGGCTATACAGAAGGCGCCCGCCTCTCCCGCGAAACGCCGGGCTGGCAGGTCATCTCCCACACCCTCGTCCTCTCCCTCCCGCTCACCGCCCCCGTGACGGCCGTACTCGCCCTCACCACCCCCGTCCACCCGTCACCCCAAGCCCTCGCCGGCTTCGCGTACGTCGGCCTGATCTCGATGTTCCTCGGCTTCGTCCCCTGGTACGCCGGCCTCGCCAGGGGCGGCATCGCCAGAGCGGGTCAGACCCAGCTCGCCCAGCCGCTGCTCACGCTCGCCTGGGCGTGGTTCCTGATGGGGGAGAGGTACGGTTCGGCCACCGTGGCCGCCGCGCTGGCCGTACTCGTCTGCGTGGCCCTCACCCAGCGTGCCCGCACTTGAAAGCCGTGACGCCGCCCCGCAGGATGGGAAGCGGAGGTGTCACAGATGGCAGACCTCACGATTCCGGAGGGCGGCTTCTGGCCGGCCCCTGCGATCCCGCAGCCGAACATCTACCCGATGGAGTGGCGGGTCGAGACGGCCAAGCTGGCGGCGATCTACGAGAAATCCAAGCGGACGCTCTGGAACCCGGCCGACCTGCCCTGGGACGGGCTGAACCCGGACGACTTCACGCGTGAACAGCGCCTCGGGATCATGTACTGGTTCGCCGTGCTGGCCAACTTCGACGCCTCGGGGCCGGCGGTGTTCGCGCGGGCCACCATCCAGGCGTTCGAGAAGCACGAGGAGGATCCGGTCAGGAAGTGCTTCTTCTCGATCACCCGCGACGAGATGAACCACGAGGAGTGCTGCCAGCGGACCATCGCCAAGCTCTGGCCCGGCGGACCCCTCGACTGGACTCCGTCCGATGACCTGGAGAAGGCCGCGCACAACAACATCGGCTGGCTCTATCACAACGGCGGCCGCTACTGGACCGGCTACAGCGCGGCCGTGGGCAAGTACTCGCTGCCCGTGCTCTTCACCAGCTTCATGATGGGCGAGATGGCCGCCTCGACCCTGTTCAGGGGCATGGCCTCGGGCACCGAACACCCCGTCTTCGGGGAGATGTTCCAGCGCATCGGCCGCGACGAGTCCCGACATCTCCAGATTTGCATGACCATTCTGGAGAACGAGTGGCCCGGCCTCACGGACGAGACCCGCTCCCTCATCACCCGCCAACTCCGCGCCGGCTTCGTCTTCCTGTCCATGATCCTCTGGGAGCCGCCGGAGGGCTTCTGGGAGCTCCCGCCGTACTTCCTGGCCAACCACCGCGTCCTGATGGACCACGCCAGGCAGGCCGGGCTGGGCGTGCTGTCCTACGAGGAGCAGGCGGAGAACTGGCGGCTCGCCATGGCCCGCATCCGCGCCATCGTCGAACGCTGGGGCATCGCCTTCCCCGCCATCCCCGAACTCGACCTGGAGGGCGTCCAGGTCGAGTTCATCGACCCCGAGGAGATCATCCCGGTCTTCTGATGCCGGCCTTGCGCGACGTACGATCCCTTCCATGTGGGGACGCATCGACGGGCTCCGTGTGCTCGAACTCGGCATGCCAGGCAAGCAGCGCACCTGGCTGACCGACCTGGTCCTGTCCGGCGCCAAGAGGGCCACGGCGGGGCTGCTGGAACTCGACTACGTCGCCGAGGGGGAGCCGCTGGAACACGTCGGCGAGCGGCTCGTGCTCGTGGACGATGAGGGCTCGCGGGCGGCTCTGGTTGAGGTGATCGGGGTGGAGCAGGTGCCGTTCGGGGCGGTGAGCTGGGAGTTCGCGCAGGCGGAGGGGGAGGGGTTCCGGTCGATCGAGGACTGGCGTGAGGTTCATGGCCGGTACTGGGCCGGCCTGGGCCACGAGGTGACCGACTCGTCGACGGTCGTCTGCCTGACCTTCCGCCTTCTTACTCCTTAGGCCAGGACTCTTCCGGCGAGACGTAGCTCCCGCGCTGAGGGACCGTGTAGATCCAGCCTTGCTCGCGCAGCAATGCCATGGCTCGCCGTACGGTCTCGCGTGCCACATCATGCTGCTGCAGCAGAGCCGTCTCCCCGGGGATCGGCCGCCTCGGGAGTAGTTCTCCGGCCTTGATGCGCTGCGCAATCTCAGCAGCTATGTGCTGATATAGCGGGATTTTTCGTGATGCACGGGGTGCTTCATTGCGCACGCCGACGAATGTTCCCTCGCCCTGGACGGTGTGAATGAGTCCTTCGTCGCGAAGTACGCGGATCGCCCTGCGTGCGGTGGTGCGGGCCACGCCGAACTCGCGCTGAATTTCCGCCTCGCTTGCCACAGGGGCACCCGGGCGAGAGTGTGTCGACGATGCGCGAGCGGATGATCTCGCTGATCTGGCGATAGGGGTGGGTATCACCCTCGCGGTCGAGCATGTCGTCAATGTTATACGGGACCTAGACAAGGGGTGGCGAGTTATGAACCTTTGCTTGGCCACTCTTTCGGATCGGACACGAAAGTGCCTCGATAGGGAACGGTGAACACCCAGCCCTGCTCTCTGAGATGCCCCACGGCCTGGCGCGCCGTGACCTTGGCGACGCCGTACTGCTGCATCATGGCCTTCTCGCCGGGAATCGCCCTGTTGGGTGGTATCTCGCCCTGCTGGATGCGTTCGGCGATCTCTTCGGCGATCTTCTGATAAATCGGTGTGGCTCTGGGCGTGCGAGGAGTGCCAGGCGGCCCGACGAACGTGCCCTCGCCCTGAATCGTGTACGCCATGCCCTGCTCGCGGAGCTCGCGCGCCACCCGTCGGGCTGTCGTCCTTGCTATCGCGTAGTCCTTCTCGAGCTTGGCCTCGCTCGGCACGGGGTCGCCCGCTGAGAGCTCGCCACGCTCGATCTGATCGCAGATCAGGTCGGCGACTTGCTTGTAAAGGGGGACGGGCCCTTCGCGATCTAGCACCTTGGGATTATAGACGAAACCATACGTGTCCGCCTAAAATGGACACACCCAATGAGTGTGTTGATACGAGATCTAGACCAGTGAATACGCCTGAGCTATAGTGAGCTTCATGCCGTGGGAAGAGGGTGACCTCCATGGCCGTCATGTGGCGGCGGCGAGTAGCGCGTCGGCGTCGATCGAGTGGGATCTGGTGTGGCCCTGCAGCGAGCGGGTGCGTGTGCGGGATTACACCTGCGACTGTCAGCCGGTGTTTTACGAGCTGTGCCAGGCAGGCGGCCAGCGTTACATCCGCAGAACGACGAGAAAGGGCGGGCGAGTGGTGGTGGAGGAGAGCGTCCGAACGGCCGCCTCTAAGACGGACATTCTGTGGACCATGCTGCTGCACGGAGACGCTCGGTGATCGTCGTACGTCGTCATCGAAGCATCCTGGGGTGTCTTCTCGCCGTATTGCGCAGTCGTCGCGCGGTCCGTTTGACCGAACAGGTGTGGGCTCGTGCCGGTCAAGTCCCCCGGCAGAGGTCATCCCAAGAACTCCGTGCTCTGCCTGGGCCCAACTCGTTCTTGCAGGTCCCATTCCCGCGCCTGGGACCTGCGACCACCTTCTGGTGGGGTCTTTCACGGGAGCCGGTGCCGCCGGGGCGGGCGTGGCCGTGGGGAGCGTCAGGCCGCGTTGCCGAATGAAGTGCCGCAGATTCGGCGATCGCGGTCGAAGACCGGGTCGCGCTGGCCCCGCATCCCGCGTCTGATGCGGGGCCAGCGACGAGGCAACCACCCTCTACAGTCGAGTGGCTGCGATTTCAGAGAGTCTTCTAGTCCTACGGGTTCGCTGATCGCCGACGAGCGCAGTTCGCCGACGCTTCCGAGAACCCGCTTTGGTGGTGCTGAGCCGTCCTCTTCGCCTGCTACCGGGTGGACCTTGCCAGGAGTCCGACCGTCCACGGTGTTGCTGCGCCGTCGCGCGTAGTGGACGGACCCAGTTGCGGGCCGTACGTGGTCCCATGCCCTCCGGGAGGCACGGGACCACGCGTTTGCCAGCAATTGGCCGACTCACGTCTTAGCCGACCTGCTCGCAGAGGTAGCGTCTCACGCTCCGCTGAGGGAAGCCTTGCCTTCAGAGCTATCAACGGAAACATGCCTTTCGGTGGTCTTGCGGTGTATCAGCACCCTTGGTGGTGATCAAAAGGCCCTATACCGGTTCGGCGAAGCGCTGGAACGCACTGGACCAGGCAGGCCGACGGCCGTGATGCCGGTGAGAGACGCGCCGGAACAGCGGCCCGACGGTTGTGATGACGACGCGGGGGCTGGTGGTCGGTTCGGGGCCGGCGCCCGTCAGGGTGGGCGGAGACTGACCTGATCTCCGCACTACTTTTTGGCTCTCCTTGGCGTTCAGAAGGGCACCCGACGCCATGCCGCGTCCGTGACGATCAAATGGTCGAGGAATCGAAGTCCGACCGTCTCGGCGGCCTCGGCGAGACGCGCCGTGGCGACGACGTCCGCGTCACTCGGATCGAGGGAGCCGCTCGGATGGTTGTGCGCGACCCCGAACGCCGCCCCGCCAGCCGTCAGCACCGCCGTGATGATGTCCCGAACCGGCACGGTCGTGTGGTCAGAGCCGCCCTCGGTCAGCACCACCCGCCGCAACACCGCCCCCCGGACATCGCACGCCATCACGACCAGCCGCTCCCGGGAGTGGCCACGGAGCAGAGGGGCGACGACCGTCGCCAGATCGGACGTGCCGGTGATCCTGGTCGGCTCAGGCTCTGCCTGCGCCCGTCGTACGAGATGAAAAGCCGCAATCACCCGCGCCGCCTTGGCGGGCCCAACGCCATGTACCGCCAATAGCCGGTGTGGCTCAGACCGGGCCAGCCCATCGAGATCGCCACAGTGCTCGATCACCTGGGCCGCCAGATCCATCGCGCTCGCCCCCCGAAAGCCTGAACCGAGGAGCACGGCCAGCAGCTCCCGGTCAGCCAGCGCCGTGGCGCCGTTCGCCATCAGCCGCTCGCGTGGCCGCTCACGTCTTGGCAGGTCTTTGACTCGCATCCGCAACCTCCAGAACGGTTCTATCAACGAGCACCGACAACCGCGGCCTGGCCAGCGAGAACTGCCTTGAATGTCGATGGGAAAGGCTTTTGAGAGCTGCGGTCGGGTTGGCGAAGCTTGATGTTGCTTCCGTCACATCGAGGCCCGGATGGCGGCGCTCGGCTTCGACTCACCCGCCGATGGTCTGGACGGTTGTGGTCGGGACGCTGGTGGTCCGGACGGTCGCAGTCTGTGCGTACGTAATCTGGACAGTCCGTGTCTGTACGGTTGAGGTCCGGACGGTCACGGTCTGGAGGGGGCAGGTCCGGACGGTCACCGTCCGGAGGGGCGCAGATCCGGCCGCAGTTCCGGACGCCTGCAGTCTGGACACCCGCAGCGTGGGAGATGACGTCTCGCCGAGTGGTGTAATTCCACGGTCAGTCTCAAGATCCGAAACTCTCAAAGCGCAAGGTGGTCGTCCCTCGACGCCTCGCGAAGATCGTCAGAAGTCACACCACTCCAGAGGACGCCATCGCCTGGACGGAAACCTCTAAAGCGCGGCCCTGAGGCCACAGGCTTCCCGTAGCATGCGGATTCTTGAGCCGCAGGCTGGCTCGGTGGTCGCGTAACGCGCGAGTTCTTGAACCGCGGGTTGGGTTCGTGTCAACGTCTGAAGCCGCAGGGTAATTCGAGGTTCACGTGACGTGCGGACCCTGAAGCGGGCGGGGCGCAGAGATCCCACAACGCGAGGGCTACGACGCCCTGGGGCCAGTATGGAACCTCGTACCTCACGGCCCTGAAGCCGCAGGAATCGGGCCAGTGACAAGTCGTGGTGCTGCGGGGGACCGGCCGGCCGTCGTCGTGGCGAAATGTCAGCCCGATGGCCGTCTGGCTGAGCTCCAGGCCGAAGAGGCGGGTATCGGCCCGGAGCTCTCACATTCGCTCAAACAGGCATGCTGTACATGATCCGGAAGCGGTCGCCCGGGATCACGATGTCGCTGGTCTCCACTGGGCGGTCGCCTGCCCAATGAGTGCGTTCCACGTGCAGGACGTGGATGCCCGCAGGCAGATCGAGGGCGTCGCTCTCCGCGGGGCGGGGCACGCGGGTGTGTACGCTTTCGACGATCTCCGTGATCTTTATCCCGTGCGCGTACATTCTGGCGACCAAGCTGCGCCGTTCCTCCTCCGTGTGGGCGGCGAACTCCAGAGGCTCGTACGAGGTGGCGAGCTGGAGCGGCCTGCCATCACCGCGGAAGACATAGTGCGTCCTCGTCAGGGTGGTCGATTCGTCGAGCCGTAGCCGTCTGGCGATGTCGGGTCCGGCCTCAGCGGGTTCGCTGTGCCAGTCCCACGTCACGCGCCGGCCCTGGGACTGCAGGTCGGCGGCGAATGGGGCGGGATGATCGAGGAAGCGCCATCGGTGCAATGGGGAGAGGTCGGGGCGTTCTCTGACGTAATGACCCGATCCCACACGGCCGATGATGAGGCCTTCGCCTGCCAGCACGCGCAGGGCATGGCGGGCTGCGGTCTCGCCGACCTGATACTTGCGGGTCAGCTGCGCCCGTGAGGGAATGGGCGCGCCGGGGGGAAGGGTGCCGTCGGTGATCTGTCGCCGAATGTCTTCGACGACACGCAGGTAGACCGGATCTGAGGTGGCCACTAGTCCATCCCTGAGGGTTCGTGTGAGGCGTTGCCCCATGTTGCCGTATTCGGCAGGTAACCGACCGTCATCGAGGACACTTGGAGCCCCAACTTTGCGGCAGTGGAAAATTATCGGAGAAACCCTGTAACGCCGATGTAAGGGCAGCCGATTCTTCGGTAGAGGTCGTCGATGTGTGTACCCCCGAGCACATATCGGCGGCCTCTTCCCATGGGTGCCGCAGAGGTCGCTCGCGCGGGCGTTGCCCGGCGCCGTACCCGGTTCGGCGGATATGGGAGATGTGCGAGACGTCTGTGGACGTCATGACGTCTGTGCGCGGCGTGTCGGGCTGCGGCCGTACGGCATGCGCCTGGCGCGGCAGGAAGCCTGACTTGTGATCCCGGTGATCACCGCGACCGAATACCTGATGATCGAGTTCCGGGCCCGCGGTCCGCTCCACATGGACGTTCGGACACTTGGAACAGCGCGCAACAACGGGTCGAGGGCAGTTGGACATGCTCTGAGAGGCCGGGGAACGGCATGACAATAGGCGGCTCCAGGCAGGCAAAGCGGGGTGGCGGCGTCCACCGCTTTTGCGAATCCAGGTAGCGTTCGCACTATGGCTTCGCCAACTGGAACCACCGACGCGCCCTTCGGCCGTATGTTGACCGCCATGGTCACGCCGTTCACTCCTGACGGTGCGGTCGATTACGACGCCGTGCGGCGCCTGGCCACCTATCTGGTGGACGAGCAGCGCAACGACGGCTTGATCGTCAGCGGGACGACCGGAGAGTCGCCCACTACCTCCGATGACGAGAAGGAGCGCATTCTGCGCACCGTGCTCGATACGGTAGGTGATCGAGCGACGGTGGTGGCCGGGGCGGGCACCAACGACACGCATCACAGCATCTCGCTCGCCAAGGCCGCGGCCCGCGCGGGTGCTCACGGGCTGCTCGTGGTGACGCCGTATTACAACAAGCCTCCGCAAGAGGGCCTGTATCAGCACTTCGCTGCCGTGGCCGATGCAACCGGCCTTCCGGTGATGCTCTATGACATCCCTGGACGCAGCGGTGTGCCGATCAAGATCGAAACCTTGATCCGGCTCGCACAGCACGAGCGCATCGTGGCCGTTAAGGACGCCAAGGGCGATCTGTTCCTTGGCAGCCAGGTGATGGCGATGACCGATCTCGCCTTCTACTCGGGCGACGATCTGCTCAACCTGCCCTGGCTCTCGGTTGGGGCGGCTGGGTTCGTCAGCGTTGTCGGCCATGTGGTCGGCGCTGACCTGGCCCGCATGATCGACCTGTACAGGAACGGCGACGTCGTTCAGGCGCTCGCAGTGCACCGCCAACTGGCGCCCGTGGTCGAAGGGATCATGTTGAGCGCGGGCGGCGCGATCATGGCCAAGGCGGCACTGGGCATGGTAGGAGTGCCGGTCGGGCCAGTGCGGCTGCCATTGGTGGCCGCGACAGAGAAGCAGATCGCCGAGCTGCGTGCTTGCCTGGTGGCCGGCGGGGTGAAGTTGACAGACGCATAGGAACGGGGAGGAACCGGGAGTTTTGAGAACACGATTTGACCATGGGGGCCGGCTATGAGCCATCCACATCCTGAGCTGGGCCCCCCGCCGACGCTGCCGGAGGGCGGCCTGCGCATTGTCGCGCTGGGCGGGCTGGGTGAGATCGGCAGGAACATGGCCGTCTTCGAATACGAGGGCCGGTTGCTGATCGTCGACTGCGGGGTGCTTTTCCCCGAGCCGGACCAGCCAGGCGTCGACCTGATCCTGCCCGACTTCGAATACATCAGGGATCGGCTCGACGATGTCGAGGCGGTCGTCCTGACGCACGCGCACGAAGACCACATCGGCGCCGTGCCATACCTGCTTCGCGAGCGGCGTAACATCCCGCTCATCGGATCCAAGCTGACGCTGGCCTTCATCGAAGCCAAGCTCACCGAACACCGGATCCAGCCGACCAAGATCGAGGTGATCGAGGGCGAACGGCACAGGTTCGGGCCGTTCGACTGCGAGTTCCTGGCGGTCAACCACTCGATCCCGGACGCGCTGGCGGTGGCCATCAGGACACCTGCCGGCATCGTGCTGCACACCGGCGACTTCCGCATGGACCAGTTGCCCAGCGACGGCCGCCTCACCGACCTGGGCGGGTTCGCCCGTCTTGGTACCGAGGGCGTCGACCTGCTGATGTCCGACTCGACCAACGCAGAAGTGCCCGGGTTCGTCACCAGCGAACGGGAGATCGCGCCGGTCATCGACGAGGTGATCCGTACCTCGGAGCAGCGGGTCATCGTGGCCAGCTTCGCGTCGCACGTACACCGCATTCAGCAGGTCCTGGATGCGGCGTCCAAGCATGGCCGCAAGGTCGCCCTGGTCGGGCGGTCGATGCTGCGCAACATGGGCGTGGCCCGCGATCTCGGCTATCTCAAGGTGCCGCCGGACCTGATCGTCGACTCGCGCGACATCGAGGAATGGCCGCCGGAAGACGTGGTGCTCGTCTGCACGGGTTCGCAGGGCGAGCCGATGGCGGCGCTGTCGAGGATGGCCAACCGGGATCACCCGATCCGCATCGCCGAGGGTGACACCGTCCTGCTGGCTTCGTCGCTGGTGCCGGGCAACGAGACCGCCGTCAACAAGGTGATCAACGGGCTCACCCGTTGGGGGGCCCGAGTCGTACACAAGGGCAACGCCAAGGTGCATGTCTCCGGACATGCGGCCGCCGGCGAACTCCTCTACGTGTTGAACCTGACCCGTCCGTCGAACTTCATGCCCGTGCACGGCGAATGGCGGCACCTGCGCGCGCACGCCAAGCTCGCCGCGCTCACCGGCGTGCCCGACGATCACATCGTGATCGCGGAGGACGGCGTGGTGGTCGACCTGGTCGACGGCAGAGCGAAGATCGTCGGCGCGGTTCACGCCGGGTACGTCTACGTCGACGGCTCCTCCGTCGGTGAGATCACCGACACCTCGCTGAAGGACCGCAGGATCCTCGGCGACGAGGGCTTCATCTCCGTCGTCGTGGTGGTCGACTCCAGCACCGGCAAGCTCACCGGGGGGCCGGAGATCCACGCCCGTGGCTCCGGCATCGACCCGGCGCAGTTCGAGCAGTTCATTCCGCAGATCGAGAAGGCGCTCGAGGAGAAGGCCGCCGACGGAGTCGTCGACATGCAGGAGATCCGCCGGGTGGTTCGCCGCACGGTCGGACGCTGGGTGAGCGACAACTACCGCCGCCGTCCGATGATCATCCCCGTGGTGCTCGAGGTCTGACCTCCGTACGGGTACGGCAGGCACGCGCCTGCCGTACCTCTGGGAGCCGTCCCGGATACAGTTCCGACGTCGTCTTGTGGTCTGTTGGCCAGCAACGGCGTACTGACCGGCTGGTCGACCAGCCAGCGGCGAACGTCATGGCCGCAGGCCAGCCGATCAACGGACGTTCCGACTCGCCCTGAGCGATTGGTTGAGCACTGCCCGGAACAGTTGTTTGGACACGGTCGGTTGAGCACCGCCCGGAGGGTCGGTTGAACACTGCCCGGACGGTTGGTTGGGGACGGCTGGTTGAACACTGCCCGGACCGTTGGTTGGGGACGGTCGGGTGAACACCGCCTCGACGGTCTGCTGAATGAGCGGCTCAACTGGCCTGGTCGAGTGACTGTTGTGGTGGCTCGTTTCCGCTTGCTCCGCGTCCCTGCCAAAACTGCGTGTTAGCAGGTCAGGCGTCCCTCCGGCGTATTAGCCATGCGCCGGCGAGTAACGGCAGCACGGCATAAGCGATCAGCACCATGGCCGCCGCCACAGGCGATAGCAGCGAGCCGTATACCGAATGGGTGAAAGCGTCACCGGTTATCTCGCGCGGGAGGGCTCCGATCTGCAGCGAGCCGAGCCGTTCGCTCCAGGGCTCAGGCAGGTTGCCCACGATGATCGGGATCACGTACACGAGGCCCACGAGGATCGTGATGGCTCCCGCCGTGGAGCATAAGGTCGCGCCCAATCCCAGCCCGAGCAGGGCGAACACCACCACGGAGAGGCTCGATGTGACAAGCGTCGGCAGTCTGTCGAGGAAGGGCGTCGTGTAGGAGCCGCGAAAGCGGTCGCCAATCATCCAGCGAGCGGCGAAGTAGGTCCCGAACACCACGAGCGGGCCGGTAACCAGGCCGAGCAGACCCACAATCGCGGACTTTCCTGCCAGGACCGGCCAGCGTCTTGGCACGATGGCGAGGCTCGTCCTGATCAGGCCAGTTGTGTATTCGGATGTAATGGTAAGTACGCCGAGGACGCCCATGCAGAGCTGTGGCACGATCAGCACCACTTCCTCCAGGTCCGCGATGCTGGCATGGGCCTGCCGTTCGGGGGTGGTGCTGTCGTACATCCCGACCGCCGCCCAGGCGACCGCGACGCCCAGCAGGATGCCGCCCAGACTGAGTCCCAGAGCCAGGTAGCTGGAGCGAACGGTGCGAACTTTCAGCCACTCCGACGCGAGCACGCTCACACGTCTCTCCTTCTGAACAGGTAGAACCCCGCCGCGAGCGCGACGATCGCATATGTGGCGAGGACCAGGAGCGCGGCCCAGGGCGGCAGGAAACCGTCGCCCAGCCGTCTGGAGAGCCGCTGGTCGGCGATCTGAGGCACGAGGTTGGGCAGCATGAGCGCGGCCACGCGAGTGTTCCACGGCGCCGGCAGGTAGTTGGCGATGCCGGGCAGGACGAACAGGAGCGACACCACCGAAACGAGCGCCGCCGCCGTGGATCGGGTGGCTACCCCCAGACCGAGGCCCACCAGTGCTAGCACGGTCACCGACAGTCCGGAGGCGAGCAGCATCGGTAGGTCGTTGGCCACGGAGGACTCGTTGAACTGCAAGTGACGGTCGCCCGCCATGAGGCGGCTCGTCACGTACGTGAGGATGATGATCGAGTTGGCGGCGACGAATGTAACGGCGGCGACTACGCCGGCCTTGGCCAGTAATAAGGTGCCTCGCTTGGGGACGGCGGTGAGGGTCGTGCGGATCATGCCGCTGGCCTGCTCCGCGGTGATGGCCAGCACGCCGAGGACCGCCAGGCTGATCTGGACGAGTGGCAGGAAACCCTGCTCAGGCGCCGCCGCTCGCAGTGATCCGCGTTCGTCCGCCAGGCCGCTGACGTAGAAAGTCCAGATCATGCCGAGAACCACCGTGAGCGCAGCCACTCCGAGCGCCTGATAGGTCGAGGTGACCGAGCGTAGCTTCAGCCATTCGGAAGACATGATTGCTCTCATCGTGCGGCTCCGTACTCCACGCTGCCCGCCGTCAGCGCAAGGTAGGCGTCTTCGAGTGATGGGTAGCGCCCGGTGAGCTCCGCCACGGTGGCTTCGGTGATCAGCTTGCCTCGGCCGACGATGATGATGCGCTCGGCGGTCAGTGCCATTTCGCTCATCAGATGGCTGGAGAGCAGGACGGTCCTGCCTTGCTTGGCCAATGAGCGCATTAAGTCGCGAATCCAGCGCACCCCGTCGGGATCGAGTCCGTTGACCGGTTCGTCGAACATCAGCGTGCCCGGGTCGCCGAGCAGGGCGGCCGCGATGCCGAGGCGCTGTTTCATGCCGAGTGAGAAGCCGCCCACCCGTTTGCGCGCCACACCGGCCAGGCCGACCTGTTGAAGGACCTCGGACACCCGCGTCGCACTGATGTCGTTGGTGCGGGCCAAGCACAACAGGTGGTTGTAGGCGCTGCGACCGCCATGCACAGCGCTCGCGTCGAGCAGCGCGCCCACCTCGCGCATGGGCCTGCTCAGCGAGGTGTATCGTCGCCCGTTGACGAGCGCCTCGCCCGAGGTCGGGGAGTCGAGGCCGAGGATCAGCCGCATCGTGGTGGACTTGCCGGCCCCGTTGGGACCCAGGAACCCGGTCACGTGGCCGGGCTCTACATTGAAGGACAGATCGTCGACGGCGAGCGTGTCGCCGTAGCGTTTGGTGAGACGGTTGAGTTCGATCACGCGGTAAAGAATGAAGTACGGCGGGCGTTCGTCACATCGGACCACGGTCCGAACCTCAAGGTCAGACCCTGGTCTGACGTGCGGGCCCACCGTCAACCACTACGGTCAACGCGTGAACGAATCCCACTCCCTCTTCACCGCTCGCTTGAGTCATCGTCAGCTGATCGCGTTGGACCTGCTGGCAGGGTTGGGCTTCTCTCTCTTGTTCCTCACGGCGTCGACGAGTGGGTCGCACCTGCCGCCATGGGCGAGGCTGGCTCTTATCCTGGGGCTGGGTTTGCCGCTGGTGCTGCGCAGGGTGTGGCCGTTGCCCGTTTTCTGCCTCATACTGACGCTCTCCATCGTGGTCGCTGCGGTGTTAGGGGTGTCGTTCGCCTATATCTCGCCTGCCTACGCGCTCTATATCGTCGCGCTGGCCGACGCCCGGGGTGTGTGGGTCCCGACCTCGGCGATCGGCGTGCTCACTCTGGTCACGCTGGTCGGAATGGTGGTCGCCGGCGCTTCGCCGCAGCAGGCGGGTCCCGCGTGGTTCACGAATATCGACGGGCCGCTCATCGGCGTCGCAGCGCTGGGCGGCGCATGGACGGTCGGGCGAGCCGTACGAGAACGAAGACACTATGCGGCGCGCGACGCCGAACGCCTGGCCGGACAGGCCGTGACAGAGGAGCGGCTGCGCATCGCCCGAGAACTGCACGATGTCGTCGCGCACAGCGTGGGGTTGATCGCGGTCAAGGCGGGCGTGGCCAATCATGTGATGGGCACCAGACCTGAAGAGGCACACGATGCGTTGCGGGTGATCGAGACCGCCAGTCGGAGTGCGCTCGTCGAGATGCGCCACTTGCTCGGCGTGCTCCGCTCAGACGAGACGCCCGACCGTGGCCCCGCTCCCGATCTCGGTGGCCTCGCGAGGCTGGCCGAGCAGGCCAGGCTGGCGGGAGTAGAGGTGGAGCTGGATCTCCGGTTAGCGGCAAGGGAAGGCCGTGGCAGCGGAGACAATGCCGCACTTCATTCGCGGATTGATCGTGTGGACGGCAGGGGCGCACCCGCTACTGCGGCGGATGGCAGGGACGCTCACGCTGCTGCGGCGACCAGTAGCGAGCGCGCAGACCGGGACAGCGCGGCTCTGGAGGGTGCCGACGCCCCGATCAGAGGCGGTGGGCCAGCGGTGGGGCGGGCTGACGGTCGGATTGATGTCCAGGTGGGGGCTGGCCGACGAGTCCCGGACAGAGAAGAGGGCGGAGCAGGCAGCCGTGGGGGAGGAGATATCTCGCGGCTCGGGGTGGGGCTGCCGGAGGGCGTGGAGTTGTCGGTCTATCGGATCGTCCAGGAGGCGCTGACCAATGTGGTGAAACATGCGGCACCGGCGCGGTGCCGGGTGTCGGTGGTCGCCGATGAGCGGGAGGTGCGGATCGAGGTGATCGATGACGGTCCTGGCCGCCGCACACTGCCGGGGGAGGGGACGGGGCACGGGCTGATCGGTATGAGAGAGCGGGTCATGATGTACGACGGAGTGTTCGAGGCCGGACGTCTGCCTGGGCGAGGGTTCCGGGTGTCGGCCCAGTTGCCTTATGGAGGCATTTCATGATTCGGGTCCTTGTCGCCGATGATCAGGCATTGCTCCGGGGGAGCTTCAGGGTGCTAGTCGACTCGGAGCCCGATCTGATGGTCGTCGGTGAGGCCGCGACGGGAGCCGAAGCGGTGGCCCTTGCTCTCCAGGAGAGACCCGATGTGGTCCTTATGGATGTACGGATGCCGGAGATGGATGGCATCGAGGCCACCAGGCGCATCGGTGATGTGGCTCGGGTCCTGATCGTGACCATGTTCGACCTCGACGCGTACGTTTACGACGCGCTCCGGGCCGGGGCCAGTGGGTTTCTGCTCAAGGACACCCCGCCGGCCGATCTGGTCGCTGCTATTCGGGTGGTCGCGAGCGGTGAGGCGCTGCTGGCGCCGACGGTGACGCGCAGGTTGATCGAGGAGTTCACCCGCACGCCGGCATCGCTAGAGGTCAAGGGGCTTCATGGGGTGACGGAGCGGGAGCGGGAGGTTCTCACATTGATCGCTCGGGGTCTTTCCAATAGCGAGATCACCGTCCATCTTCACCTCAGCCTGGCGACGGTCAAGACGCATATCGGTCGTTTGCTGGCCAAGCTTGACGCCCGGGATCGGGCACAGCTTGTCATCGTGGCGTACGAGAGCGGGCTCGTTTCTGCTGTTCGTTCAGGAGAGGGGCGGGAGCACAAGTGAGGTCGGGGCTGTTGAACGAAGGTTTGGGGAGTACAGGTGAGGTCGGGGCTGTTGATCGGGGGCTTGGGGGAGTGCGGGTGGGGCCGGGGCTGTTGATCGGAGGCTTGGGGAGCGCAGGGTCTGAGTGATGGTCCGGTAGCGTCCCGAGAGTGACCGATGTGAGGGTTGTCTTCCGGAAGTACGGCGGGGCGTTGCACTGGAATCATCCCGCGAAGGTGCTCGGCGAGGATGAGCACGGGGTGTGGGCCGCGGCGCCGAAAGGGACGGTTGCCCGTAAGGGGGAGGGGCCGCCGGTGGTGTGGAAGACCACGGCCATCATGCTGTTCCCGCGTGACGGGTGGTGGACGGCGTCTTTCAACTCACCGCCGAATCGGGCTGAGGTGTATGTGGACGTCACTACCGTTCCCGAGTGGCGTGACGACGAGGTGACCATGCTGGATCTCGACCTTGACGTGATCAGGATGCGGGATGGGCGGCTGATTTTGGACGATGAGGATGAGTTCGCCGAGCACCAGGTGTTACTGGGATATCCGGAACAGATGATCGCGCGGGCGGAGGAGACGGCCAGGTGGTTGATGGGCGCGGTGGGAGAACGGCAGGGGCCGTTCGGGGGTGCGCATTCGAGATGGCTCGATCGGATGGGTGGAGCAACGCGAGTTGAGTAAGGGCTGTCTCCGGGAGTTACCAGCGTGGGGAGGCATCGGTGGGCACAGCAAGAATGCGCGGGCATTGAGAAACCGTGGACCCGCTGGAAGAGGCCCGGGGATATGTAGAGACCGTGGAGCTGGTGGAAATCCGTGGGTGGGTTGGGAGTAGCCGTGTGTACGGAGATGTCGTGGGTGGGCTGGGAGTAGTTGTGTGTATGGGGAAGTCGTGGGTGGGCTGGGAGTAGCCGGGTGTACGCAGAAGCCGTAGCTGGGCTGGAAGAAATTGTGAGCGCGCGGAAGCTGTAGACGCTGAGAGAAGTCACGGCTGACAAGAAGCTGCGGATCGGAACGAAGTCGTCCACACGAGGGAAAAGCGTGTGGGCCCCGCCAAAGAGCGAGGCCCGGGCTTTTGGTGTTAGTGGATGAGGCGTAGGGCTTCGGCCATGGAGGCGAGACGGCTGGGGGAGGCGAGGCCGGCGTGGTAGAGGTGGAAGTCCGTGGCGCCTGCCTTGGCGTACGTTCGGAGCTGCTCAGCTAGCGCTGAACCGTCGGCGGGGCGTGGGGGAAGGGCCAGGACGTACGCGCCCACTCGCTGGCCGGGGTCGCAGAGTTCGCCGAGCTTGGCCAGGCGGGCGGCGTCCGAAGCCGGGTCGCCCCAGCAGCTGCCCACCAGGACCTCCGCTCCGGGTTCGCCGGCGGGGAGGGCGGCGAACGAGCTGGCCGCCCACGGGTCGGGGTTGGCGTGCAGGGTGACGGGGACGTTCGGCGCGGTCTTGCGGGCCACGGCGATGAGGCGGGTGCGCAGTGATGCCGACAACTCGACGCGCACGGCTCGGACATCGTCGGCGAGTGGGCCGAGAGCGGCCTCCACGGTCGCGGGAGACGGTGGCGATGTAGATGCTGGGGATGCGGAGGCGGAGGTGGGGGCGAAAGAGGTCGGCGCGGGGGGCGCCTGTGTGGGAGCAGTCGGTGCGGGAGAGGTGACGGCCCTGGCGGGAAGGCCGTCGATGGCTGCGCGGACGCGCTCTCTGGTGCCCTCCGGGTAGCGGGGCGCGCAGGCCGTGCAGAAGCAGAGCGTCAGCAGGTCACTGTGTACGGACGTCCAGTCGGCGCCGGCCGTCTTCTCGTGCACGCTCTGGTGCCCGAACCCCATGGGGCCGCACGCCTCAAGGATGAGCCCGTCCGGCTCTCCGACGGTCAGGATCTCGCTGACCAGATGTTCGCAGTACTCGATCACGTCCTCGTAAGCGGGACACAACGCATATGGATAGGGATCACCGAATGCGTTACGCACCACCAGGTCAGGGTGTACGCCGCCCAGGAATGAGTTGTGCGTCAACACCGTCCACGCGTGCACCTGCAGTCCGACGGCCTTCAGGGCGTCTCGGGCCTGCAGGAAGGCGTCCGTGGGTGTCCAGGTCGGGGAGGCCGGTGTCAGGCGTCCCCAGGAGGAGGAGCGTACCGGCAGGTAGAAAGCCGAATAGGGGACGTCCAGCACCCGGTGGGCGGGGTGATACGGCGTTGCCGCGCGGGTGGAGTGATAGCTGGCCGCCACCGCCACGGCCTCGACGCCCAGCTCCGCGAGGCGCGAAGGGGCCGACGGGTCGCCGACGATGTCCCAGGGGTAGGCGTAGGCCACGTTCACCAGCGCGGTCTCCTCGCAGAGAAAGCAGGCTCGAAGCGCTGCATATAGGTGGTGTCGTCGCGTTCGGTGATTCCGCACGCGAGATATTGCTCGTGCATTACGGCCAAGGCGTCCCGGTCCAGTTCGATGCCGAGGCCGGGGCCGTCGGGGACGGGTACGGCGCCGTCGACGAACCGCAACGTGCCCGGTGCGACCACGTCCTGCCCGTTCTGCCACGGTGTGTGGGTGTCGCAGGCGTGGGTGAGATTGGGAGTGGCGGCGGCCAGGTGGGTCATCGCGGCCAGGCTGATCCCGAGGTGGGAGTTGGAGTGCATGGACAGCTCCAGCCCGAACGTGTCACACAGCGCGGCGATATGCGAGGAACGTACGAGCCCGCCCCAGTAGTGGTGGTCGAGCAGCAGCACGCCGATCGCTCTGGCGGCGATGGCGGGTGGCAGGTGTTCGGGAGTCACCACGCACATGTTGGTGGCCAGCGGCATCGGCACCTCGGCGGCGACCTTCGACATGCCGGGAATTCCCGGTGTGGGGTCCTCCAGATACTGCAGGGTGCCTTCCAGCGCTTGTCCTACCTGGATGGAGGTCTCGACGGTCCAGGCGGCGTTCGGGTCGAGGCGGAGCGGCACGCCGGGAAACGCCTCCCGCAGGGCTATGGTCGCCTCGACCTCTTCCTGAGGTGCGAACACGCCGCCTTTGAGCTTGATCGACGTGAAGCCGTACTCTTTGATCAGCATCGATGCCTGGTCGACCAGCCCCGCCGGGTCGAGCGCCGCGCCGAACCTGTCGGGCTCGCCGCCCGGATGCCCCGCCCATTTGTAGAAGAGATAGGCACTGTACGGTACGGCGTCGCGTACTCGGCCGCCCAGCAGGTCGACCACGGGCACGCCGGCTGCCTTGCCGCGAATGTCCAGGCAGGCCACCTCGAAAGTCGCGAACACCCGATCGATGCTCTTCTCCTGGGTCGCGGCCCCGGTCAAGCCATGCATATCGGTCACCACATCGCCGACGATCGCGCTGATCCTGGCGTACATCTCGTTCGTCGCATGCACGTCCACGCCGACCAGCGCCTCGGCGCATTCGCGTACCTTGGTGAGATGTGCCAGGTCACCGTACGTCTCGCCGAGGCCGCTCAATCCCTCGTCGGTGACCACCTCGACGATTGTCCGCAGCGCCCAGGGTTCGTGCACCCCGGCGGCGTTCAGCAGTGGCGGATCCCTGAAGGCTACGGGGGTGACGTGGATCTGCCGGATGATCATATGACCGCCGTCCATATATGTGAACACTTGCCAGGTTTGTGGACAGGTTGCGGCAACTGTAAGAATCAACATGAAGCAGTGTCAAGACTCCGAAGGGCCATTCGATGATCTACGGACACGACCCCAGGACCGGCGAGACCGTGGGCACCGCCCTGCCTGAAACCGACCGAGCCGGGGTCGACCTGGTGGTTTCCGCTGCGGCAGCCGCGGGCGCGGCTTGGCGGGCGACGCCGGCCGCCGAACGGGCCGAAGCGCTGGAAACCGTCGCCGACGCTCTCGCCGCGAAGGTGGACGAGCTGTGGCAGACCGCCGACAGTGAGACCGCGCTGGGAGAGGTACGGCTGCGTGGTGAGGTCGCTCGTACGGCCGGGCAGTTCCGGTTGTTCGCCCAGGTGCTCAGGGACGGCGGCTACGTCGACGCCATCATCGACCACGCCGATCCCTCGGCCACCCCGCCCAGGCCCGACGTGCGCCGGATGAAGCAGCCGCTGGCCGGTGTGGTCGCGGTGTTCGCGGCGAGCAACTTCCCGTTCGCGTTCTCCGTGGCGGGTGGCGACACCGCCTCGGCGTTGGCCGCCGGTTGCGCGGTCGTCGTGAAGGCGCATCCCGGCCACCCGAACACTTCCGAGCAGGTCGCCCGCATCGTCCGCAAGGCTCTGCCGTACCCCGATCTGCTGGGGCTGGTGCAGGGCATGCAGGCGGGCGCCGACCTGGTGCAGCACCCGAGCGTGGTCGCGGCCGGGTTCACCGGGTCTGTCGCGGGTGGCAAGGCGATCCAGGGGCTGATCGACGAGCGGGAGGTGCCGATCCCGTTCTTCGGCGAGTTGGGCAGCGTCAATCCGGTTGTGGTGCTGCCGTCCGCGCCCGTGGCGGAGGTGGCCACCGGGTTCGCCGCGTCGCTGACGATGGGGGTCGGGCAGTTCTGTACGAATCCCGGGCTGATGTTCGTGCCTGAGAACGATGAGCTACGCAAGGCGCTGGCCGAGGCTGTCGAGGGCACCACCGGTGGGCCGATGCTGGCCGAGCGGATCAGGGACGGCTACGAGGGCGGGCTGCAGCGGCTTGGCGAGCTGCCGCTCCTGGCCGAGGGCAAGGCGGGGGAGGGGAGTTGGGCGGTCACGCCCAAGGTGTTCACCACGGATCTCGACTCGTTCGCGGAGAAGCTGCCGGGCATCGGCGAGGAGTGCTTCGGGCCGGCGTCGATCGTCGTGACTTATCGCGAAATTTCGGATCTGCGGCCCGTGCTGGAGCGGCTGGATGGGTCGCTGACGGCCACCGTGCACGCCACCGACCCCGGCGAGGCCGGTGAGGTCGCCGAGGTGCTCGGGCGTAAGGCCGGGCGGCTGATCTGGAACGGGTGGCCCACCGGGGTGGCGGTGTGCTGGGCGATGCATCACGGAGGTCCGTGGCCGGCTTCGACGGCGGCCGCGCACACGTCGGTCGGCGCGACGGCCATCGACCGGTGGCTGGTGCCGACGGCGTACCAGGACTGGCCGGAGGAGTTGCTCCCGGAGGAGCTCAGGGACGACAACCCGCTGAGTGTTCCGCGCCGGGTGGATGGTGCGCTGGGGCGTTAGGGGCGTTAGAGGGCGGGAGTGACGCAGGGACGCGCCCCGGCCTCCTGGGGCGGAGCCGATCGTGATGCGGCATCACGGGCCCCGGCGCAGACGCGTCCCGGCGTTCTGGGGGGTGGAGCCGATCGTGATGCGGCATCACGGGCCCCGGCGCAGACGCGCCCCGGCGTTCTCGGGGTGGAGGGGCGCGTCTTTCTGGCTGGTTTGGTGTCCCGGGGGGAGGAGCGCGTCTCTCTGGCTCGTCTGATGGTGAGGGCGGGGCGGGGGATGACGGTTTGATGGTCAAGGCCGGGGTGCGGTTGCGGGGGTTGGAGGTCGGCATGGCGGGGACGACGGTTTGATGGTGAGGGCGGGGCGGGAGAGGACGGGTTCGATGGTGAGGGCGGGGTCGGTAGGAGGGCGGGTTCGATGGTGGAGGACGCATCCTTGAACGGCCCCAGAAGAGCGGTTAAGCCCCGGCGATCTCCAAGCCGATCGCGAGGATCCGTTCCAGCTCCGCCAGATCCTCAGCGGAGGGATCGACCAGCGGAGCCCGTACCCCGCCGACCTCCAACCCCCGCAACCGCACCCCCGCCTTGACCAGCGAGACCGCGTACCCCGGCACCCGATCGCGCAGTTCCACCAGCGGCAGGTAGAAGTCGGTCAGCAGCCGCTGCACCAGCACCTCGTCATCCCCGGTCACCGCCTTGTGAAAGGCCAGCGCGATCTCCGGTGCGAAGGCGAACACCGCGCTGGAATACAGCGTCACGCCCAGCCCCCGGTAGGCGGGGACGGTCAGTTCGGCGGTGGGCAGTCCGTTGAAGAACGTGAACTCCCGGTCCGTGGACCGGCGAACGGTCAGGATGATGCGCTGGAGCAGGTCGAAGTCGCCGAGCCCGTCCTTGAAGCCGATGATCTCGGGCACCTGGGCCAGGGTGGCCACGGCTGAGGGGGAGAAGCGGGCGGTGCCGCGCTGGTAGATGATGACGGGCAGACCGCCGGCCGAGGCCACCTCGCGTACGTAGCGGACCAGACCGTCCGGGGGCGCGGTGACCAGGTAGGGGGGCATCAGCAGCAGGCCGTCGGCTCCGTTGTCCGCCGCCGCGCGGGCGAGCGCCTTGGCGGTGGGCAGTGGGCCGCCCGCGCCGGCGAAGGCGGGCACCCGGCCGCCGGTGGCGGTCACCGACGCGGCCACGACCTTGGTGTAGTCGGCGAGGTCGAGCGCGTTGAACTCGCCTGTGCCGCACGCGGTGAACACTCCTCCGGCCCCGGCGGCGACCCCCTGGGCGACGTGCTCGGCCACTGTCTGTTCGGCTATGTCGCCATCGGTGCCGTAGGGGGTCACGGGAAAGAAGAGAACACCATCTAGCCGCATCAACGATCCTTCCTAGCGGATGCCCTCCCGGCGAAGAGTGGCAGCCAGCTTGCGAGTGTGTTTGATCACCGCATCGGTGATCTTCTCGACCTCGGTGGGTGCCAGGCCCGCCGGCATCGAGCAGCTGATCGCGTCCGTGGCGGGGATCCGGTAGTCGACGGCCACCGCCACGCACGCCACGCCGGGGGTGCCCTGCTCGCGTTCATAGGCCCAGCCGCGGGTGCGTACCTGGTCGAGCTCGCCGATCAGCTTGGCCGGATCGGTGAACGTGTGCTCGGTGATCGGTTGTAGCGGGTCGGGCAGCAGGGCCGCGACCTCGTCGTCGGTGAGCTGGGCGAGCAGCACCTGGCCGAGGGCCGTGACGTGGGCGGGCAGCCGCCGGCCCACCCTCGGGATCACGTGGTGCGCCTCCCGTGACTCCCTGGTCGCCAGGTAGAGGACGTGTGCTTCGTCGCGGCGGGCGAAATGTGCGGTCTGGCCGGTCTCCGCGCGCAGGTCCTCCAGCGTCTCCTGGGCCAGTGGCAGCGCGGGGTCCTTGTCGAGGTACGCGGTGCCGGTCAGCAGCGCGTGCGGCCCGATGCCGAAGGATGATCTGGCGGAGTCGGTCTCGACCCAGTTCAGCTCGACGAGCGTGCGCATCAGGGCGTGGAGCGAGCTGCGCGGGAATCCCGTGTGCTGCTGGAGCTCCGACAGTGTCAGGGTCTCGTGAGAGGCGGCCAGGGTCTCCAGGATGCGGACCGTCCGCTCGGCGGACTTGACTAGCTGGGGCTCCATACTCATCCCATCTCGACAGCGGCTTCAGATTGTCAGCATATGGGATCCCATCCAGATACATGGACATCTAACCCTTGATGGCGCCGCTGGTGAGGCCACGCATGAACTGCCGCTGGAAGGCCAGGAAGGCGATGATCGACGGCAGCAGCGCGAGCAGTGTCGCCGCGAGCAGTACGCCGATGCCGACCTCCTCGTCGGAGCGCAGCGAGCGCAGGGCGATGGGCAGGGTCCACATGCTCGACTCGGGCGCCACGATCAGCGGGAGCAGGTACTGGTCCCAGATCATGGTGAAGCCGAAGACGCCGATGACGCCGAGCGCGGGCCGGCACAGCGGCAGGATGATGCCGAAGAAGATGCGCAGCTCGCCCGCGCCGTCGATGCGCGCGGCCTCCTCCAGCTCGACCGGCACTTCCTTCATGAACTCGGTCATGACCAGGATGGAGAAGCCCCAGGCGCCGACGGGCAGGATCATGCCCGCGTACGTTCCGATGAGGTCCGCGTGGATGATGGGCATGTCGGCGAGCACCAGCGAGAGCGGGATCGCGATGATCTCCTCGGGCAGCATCATCGTCGCCAGCATGATCAGCATCACGAACGCCATGCCTCTGAACTTCTTGCGCGCGAGCGCGTAGGCGGCGAAGACGCTCACCAGCATCTGGAGCAGCAGCCCGAACCCGACCACCACGAACGAGTTGAACAGGTAGTGGTAGACGTTCTTCTTGCCGGCCTGGACGAAGTTCTCCAGCGTGAAGTCGTCGGGCCAGAGCGAGAAAGCGGTCGGGTCGAGCGTCTTGTTGAAGGCGCTGACCAGCAGCCCGACGAGCGGCCCGGTGAAGACGATCACCATGAAGGCGTAGGCCAGAACCTTGCCGACCGTGGCCAGGGGGCCCCGCCTGGCCTCCAGGCCGAGCGCACTGTCGAATCTCATCATGCGTTCTGCCTCCTGCGCATGACCTGGACCAGGACGGTGAGCACCAGGGTCGCCACGAACAACACGATCCCGCCGGCCGCTGCGATGCCCAGCTCGCTCTTCTGGAACCCGAGCTTGTAGATCAGGGTCATCAGCACTTCGGACGACCCGTTCGGCCCGCCGTTCGTCAGCACGTACACCTCGACGAAGACGCGCAGGCCGCGGATGGCGGCGAGGGTGAACAGGATCCAGAACACCGGGCGCAGCGCGGGCAGCGTGATGTGCCGCAACCGGTGCCATGTCGTGGCTCCGTCCACGGCGGCGGCCTCGTACAGCGTGCGGTCCACGCCGACCAACCCGGCCAGGAAGATCATCATGTCGTACGGCGTGCCGCGCCAGATGTTCATGCCCATGATCGACAGCAGCGAGGAGTGCTCGCTGGCCAGGAAGGGCTGCGGTTCCAGGGCGATCCAGCCGAGGATGCTGTTGACCATGCCGCTGTCGGCGGGGTGGTACATGATCCGCCAGACCTCGGCGACCGCCGCCATCGTGGTCACCACCGGCAAGAACGCCGCGGTCCTGATGAACCAGAGATAGCGGGCCGGTCCCTCGACGAGCAGGGCGAACACCAGTCCCAGGACCAGCGAGCCCGCTGTGGTGCCCAGAGCCAGCAGGACGCTGTGCCAGATCGCCGCCGTGAAGGCGTCGTCGGTCATGATCGTGGCGTAGTTGTCGAGGCCCACCCACCGGTCACCCAGGTACGGACGGACCTCGTAGAAGCTCATCCGCAGGCCCTCGAACATGGGGATGAACTTGAAGAACAGGAACAGCAGCAAGGCCGGCGACAGGAACGCCCACGCGATGAGGGTCCCCCGCCGCCGCGTCCGCTTGGGACGGCGGCGGGGGGTCACCGTGTGGCTCCGCGCCTGGGTGAGCGTCGGAGTCATGATGCTTTCTGGGTCTGCAGTTCCTGGGTGAGCTTGGTGTTCAGCGTGTCCATCGCGGTCTTGACGTTGGCTGAGCAGTCGGCCCACACGGTGTTGATGGAGTCGGCGGAGTCCTGGCGGATCGGTGCCCAGTTCGGCACCGGCGGCGCGTAGACCGCGTTGGCGTAGGCCTCCTGGAAGACCTTCCAGCGCGGATCCTGGCGTTCGGCGCCCAGGTCGACCTGGGAGTTGACCGGCAGGCGGACGATGGCGCCGTTGGCGTCCTTGTTCATGCCGATCCGCTGGCCGTCGGGGGAGACCGCGTACTCGGCGAACTTCTTCTGGCCCTCGACATTGTCGGAACCGGCCATCATGTAGACGTTCTCGCCCTCACCGAGGGTGCCGGGGCCGCCCGACGGGCCCTTGGGCACCGGTACGACCTCGATCTTGTCGGTCCCGATGCTCTTGACGAACCTGGCGAGCACGTACGGACCGACCAGGTAGATGCCGCCCTGGCCCTTCTCGAACACCTCGTGGGTGACGGTCGTGTCGTTGCTGACCGCGCCCGGGTTGACGGTCTTGGCCTTGCAGAACTGGTCCTGTAGGTACTGGACCGCCTCCACGGTCTTGGGGTCGTTCACGATGGGGGCGAACTTGCCGCCGCCGTTGGCCTTCACGAAGTCGCCGCCGTTGGCGTAGATCAGTGAGGAGGCGTACCAGGAGGCGTAGCCGCGCTTGGTGCCCGCGGGGATGACGAAGCCGGCCGTGTCCTTCTGGCCGTTGCCGTCCGGGTCCTTGTCGGTGAAGGCCGCGGCCAGCTTGGCCAGGTCGTCCCAGGACTGGGGCGGCTCCATGCCGACCTTCTCCCGCCAGTCCTTGCGGATGATCAGGGCGAAGGCCTGGGCGGAGAACGGTGTGCCGTAGTACTTGCCGTCGGCGCCCTGGGCGGCCTTCCAGGCCTGCTCAGACACCTTGTCGCCGCCGGCGAGCTTGGCCTTGTCGACCTCCTGCAGCCAGCCCTGCGTGTGCATGTTGCCGAGTTGTGCCGTGTCGTTGATGACGATGTCAGGTAACTTCTTCTGAGCTGCCTGCTGTTGAAGCTTTGTCTCGAAGTCATCGAAGAGCGCGACGACTTTCGTCTTGATCCCGCTGGCTTTCGTGAACGCGTCGGCCAATTTCACGGCCGTTTTGGCGGAGTCGGAATCGGGCGCCTGCCTGATCCAGATCTCTAACGCGTTGTCGGAACTCGATCCCCCGGAGCCGCAGCCTGTCAGCGTTACGGCCAGGGCCGTCGCAATCGCGGCCCCGAGCAGCTGGCGTGACATCAGACCGCCTCCCGTTCACATACGTGGACAACTGTCGCAGACGTGGAGCATGTCCATGTGAACGTAACGAGTGACGTAGGTCACGGTCAACATTCAAGAATGTGAAGTTCGACCAGAGTTGTGTACGACAATGACCCTCATGCGCATTCTCATGACCGGTGCCGCCGGCAAGGTCGGCACGCTGCTCCGTCCCCGCCTGGCCCGTGACGGCCGTACGCTGCGCCTTTCCGATCTCCAGCCGGTGGAGACCGGGCCCGGTGAGGAGATGGTGACGGCCGACCTCGCCGACGAGGCGGCCGTGGCCGAGGCGATGAAGGGCGTCGACGCGGTGATCCACCTGGGCGGGCAGAGCCGGGAGCATCCGTGGGCCGACATCGTACGGGCCAATATGGACGGCACGCACGTCCTGCTCGAGGCCGCCCGTAAAGAGGGCGTCGAGCACTTGGTGCTGATGGGCAGCCACCACGCGGCCGGCTTCCACACCCGGCCCGCCTCGGGCGCGGACCTGCCCGACTACGCCTTCCCGCGGCCCGACACCTTCTATGGCGTGAGCAAGGTCGTCATGGAGGCCCTCGGCAGCCTCTACCACGACAGGTTCGGCCTGAACGTGACCGTTATCCGGCTGGGCACCTGCAACGAGGGCACGGGCGACACGCGCGGCCTGGCCACTTGGATCTCCCCGGACGACCTCGCCCGCCTGGTGGAGGCCGCGCTGATCGCGCCCGGCTATCACGTCGTCTGGGGCGTCTCCGACAACGCGCGCCGCTGGTGGTCGCTGGAGGAGGCCCGGGCGATCGGGTACGTGTCGCAGGACGACTCGGAGGGCCAGGCCGCCGCGCTGATCGCCGAGCAGGGCGAGCCCGATCTGAGCGAGCCGCTGCACGATCGGGCGGGCGGCGTCTTCACGCTGAAGGATCTCGGGGGCAAGTGGTAGGGGCGTTTCGCCAGCATGACGCGGTTGCGGGTGGCAGTGCAACCGGTTGTATTCACCGGCAAGACATTCATCCGACCCTTTCGTCTCGACTGCCCCGTGACCTGGGGGATCTAGTTATCGATATATCGGTAACGTCTTTGTAACGCCTGCAAAGGGTTGACGAAACTTTTGGCGCACCTATAGGAAGGCGCTATCCGATCCCGCCGAGCCGGGCAGGCCCGAAATGAGGGGTGCATGAATGTCTGTAACCCCGGACAGCGCGGTTGCGACCGTGTCATCACACGCGCAACCGCCCATAGGGCGTCGTAACGGCTCCCAGGTTAACGCTCACAGACGGCGTGAGGCGCGTACCGCCTACGTCTTCCTCGCGCCATGGTTCATCGGTCTGTTCGTGATCACGGTTGGTCCGATCCTGGC